>DASWYF010000010.1 GCA_036405135.1 Verrucomicrobiia bacterium
GTGCCGCTTCAAACGGCCCGGCCAGTTCTGGACGCCCAAAGGCATGCGCCATCTGGCCGCACTCTCCGAGGCACGCCATAATCACCACTGGGATCAACTCTGGTTCACTACCTAATCGGGGGCAGTGTCAAGATGCGCCCGTTGAATCCTCAGAATGTGTTCTGTTGCTGTCTCTCCGGGTAGCTTGGCATTAGTCTGCCAGCGGCAGCTTTGCCGTCGCGTTCGCCTTCCAGACCTCCACGGCCAGTCTCAAGTTTGCTTCGTTCTAACTTTTGTCGAACAGTAGATGGCACATGACGCTGAATGGTGTGACTGGCAGCGTCACCATTCAGGCCTCAACGCGGCACGGCTGTGGACTGAAGTTTCAAGCGAGCAAAAGCAGCAGGTGCTTTTCTTGGAAGGCGTGACATGTTCGGGTGGAGAATTTGAATCCGATGCAAGCTGTCCGCTTTTCAAACTTTCCAGAAAAGCCAGATGGCGAGAAGTCAAGATTGGCGACCCTACGGGGATTCGAACCCCGTTTCCTGTCGTGAAAGGGCTATTTCTGATTTATCTGCAGACAGTACTGCAGTTCGCCGCTAGGTTCCATCTTCTTGGTGATCTTCAGCCCCTGTTTTGAGAGATACGATATTGGGCCGCCGTTAATCTTTAGGTCCTTCCTTGGGGCTTTCGAGGGGACCACGGAAAGTTATTTTTTTTATCCACAACTATCTAAGCGCCTCCACTAAGACAGAAAAGGGATTTCCTCCGCATCCTAACTCGTGCAACTGATTTCGATATGGCCTCTGGGAGCCCCCACAGACAGTAAAACCTTAAAAACCAATAAAAACGCGAAAAAGGCGGCACACACACAATTCAGACACTCAACTGAATCTTGGCAGACAAAAGCCCGCGACTAAAAATCGCGGGCTATTCGTTTCTCTATCAACAACTTAGAGAATGGCGACCCTACGGGGATTCGAACCCCGGTTACTGCCGTGAAAGGGCGGTGTCCTAACCGCTGGACGATAGGGTCGGCCGCAGCAGGGGCGTGAATATAGGGAAAGAAATTCATCTGTCACGCGGAAAGTTGGTCGAAATGTGATTTTTCTTGTTTGGAATCGCACTGGCACGACATTAATTTTTGTAAGTTAATGAATTGGAACGATTAAAGATGCTACGTGTGCGTGGATTATCCGTATTTTTGCTTAGTTCGGCATTGACTTTTTTTTGTGACATACTAAGTATCGTGAATGATTCGGGTAGCGGTACGTTTCTTCAGAGGGGTTCCCCACCCCCACCTCCTTGGCGTCTGCTGCCCGAGTCATTTTTCTTTTTCAAGCAGTTGTTAAAATACCTCTTGCACACCTGTTACCAGGTCCCTATAGTTCGCGCTCTTTTAATAGAACGAAAGTCGATTAGTTATGCGTCGTCCGAAAGGTATCAAAACGAATAAGTCCGCGTCGAAGCGGTTCAAGATCACTGCGAGCGGCAAGGTGAAGCGCTCCCGCGCGGGCCGTCGTCACCTCTTGGCTGGCAAGAGCCCGAAGCGCCGCCGTTCCCTCGGCAAGTCTGTGGTGGTGGACCCCACGGATGAGTATCGCATCAAGGCGAGCATGCCCTTCCACCGCTAATCCCAAGATTTTAGACCCCTAACTGTTTACTGACCTATGCGTGTTACAAACGCCCCCGCTTCCCGCAAGCGCCGTATCCGTACGCTGCAAGCCGCCAAAGGCTTCCGGATGCGCCGTTCCAAGCTCTACCGCTATGCCGCCGACGCTCTCGATCACGGCATGCAGTACTCTTTCCGCGATCGTAAGACCAAGAAGCGCAACTACCGCGCCCTCTGGTCGAACCGTATCAATGCCGCCGCCCGCGCTGCCGGCACGACCTACAGCCGTTTCATCGAAGGTCTGAAGGCCGCCCAAGTCACGCTGGACCGCAAGGTTCTCGCTGACATTGCCGCTACGGATGAAGCTGCCTTCAACGAACTCGTCCGCGTATCCGGCGAGGCGCTGAAGACCAAGATGGCGAATCTCGCCACTGCGGCCAAAGCCTAAGTCTTAGCTTTTTCATAAAAGAGGGCGGCCTAAACAGCCGCCCTTTTTTGTTGGTCACATCCGTTCCATCACCTATCTTCGCCCGCACCATTTATGTCTTTCGTGGCACAGATTGAACCTTTGAAGCAGTCCGCCGTGGCGGAACTCCAGGCCGCTGCCGACCTCGCGGCCTTGGACCAGGCCCGCACTGCGTATCTCGGATCGAACGGCAAGATCACCGCGCTGATGAAACAGCTCGGCACGCTCTCCAAAGAGGAGAAGCCCGCCGCCGGTAAAGCCATCAATGATGCGAAGCAGGAACTGGAACGCATCATCGCCGATCGTCGTGGTGAATTGGAATTGAAAGCCGCGTTGCCGAAGGAAGCCACTGATTTTACCGCTCCCGGCCGCCGTCATGCATTGGGCAAACTGCACCCGCTCACGCAAGTCACTGAGGACATCGTTCGCTGCTTCCGCAAGATCGGTTTCGTGGTCGCGGATGGACCGGAGATCGAGGACGAGTATCATTGCTTCGACGCCTTGAACACGCCTGCCGATCACCCGGCGCGTGATGCTCAAGACACTTTCTACGTTGGCACAGGCAATGGTCCCAAGCCGCTTCTCCGCACGCACACTTCTTCCGTGCAGATTCGCGTGATGGAAAAGCAAGCGCCGCCTATCCGTATCATTGTGCCTGGTCGTGTGTACCGCCGTGACAATGCGGACGCCACGCATAACCCCACGTTCCATCAGATCGAAGGTCTGTATGTGGACAAAGGTGTGACCGTGGGTGATCTCAAGGGCACCGTGGAATATGTCTTCAAGGAATTGCTGGGTGACGAAGTGAAATTGCGCTTCCGCCCGCATTACTTCAGCTACACAGAACCGAGCTTCGAGATCGATTTCGCCAGCTCACTGACGAAGAAGATGGGCAAGGACTGGCTGGAGATTGCCGGTTGCGGCATGGTGCATCCGAAGGTGTTTGAGACGGTGGGCTATGATCCGGAGCAATGGAGCGGCTGGGCCTTCGGCTTCGGTATCGAGCGCATTGCGATGATCCGCTACGGCATCGACGACATTCGCCTGTTCTATCAGAATGATCTGCGGTTTTTGAAGCAGTTCTGAGAAACGAGATTCGTTTGAAAGTTATAAGCGTTGAATCGGGATACGATTCAACGCTTTCACGTTTTAACTATTTAACGAAATCACTTTTTGTTGTCCGGTTCTTGCGCCGCTTTCTCGATTTCTCCCCGCATAAAAACGCCCAGTTCTTGCAGTTGTTTGGCGTATTGCCGGTGTTCTTTGAGTTTGGCACTGGAGGCGGGTTTCAATGAGCCATCTTTTCCGGCTTCGAGCACTTCCACCGTATTTGGATCTTCGGAGGGGCTGATGACTCTCAGTTCGAAGAAACCATCGGCATCTTGATCAATTTCTTGGATCTTTGAGCCGCCATTTACGTAAATAAAACGGGAAACTGAGGTCAGCTTGCCTTCCTTATAAAGGGAGAGTATCCGAACTACGTTGGTGCCGTTACGGGAGAACTCTTCCATTACTCCCCGTTTCAAGCCGGTAGTACGGTCGAATGATTCCGTTCTTTTTACGGTGAGTTCTGTGGGTTCCTCAGCATGGATATCGTAGGAAAAGGCAATCAACCCGACGATAACTGTGTAGAGGGTTAGGATTCTTTTCATACAGTATCACTGTTGTGCTGGCAGTTCCGTCTCCTCACCTCGGCTGCTACTTTTTACACTGGCATCGGCGGCGGCAACGCCTTCTCCGCCTTCCGCTTCAGCAACTTCCGCCCCACGACGATCAGCACGGTCAGGATCACCAATAGCGTGATCACAGGCACGAAGAATGCCATAAGTGCGACCACACTGGAGCCACCTAGCTCCGCTGTAGCCAGAATCGGATTCGCCAATCCACCCGTCAGTGTCGTAGATGCCGCACGGGCCAGCACAGTGGTGCCTTGCACCGTTGCCGCCACACCGCCACCGGCGATCGCCGCCAGCGTCCAGCGCATGAACGGGCTCATATCCGTCATCACGGAAGCCGTGATCACCGTGCCCGCGATGACCGCTGCCGGACTCGCGATGGAATCCAGCAAGTTATCCAGCCAAGGAATGTAGTAAGCCGCGATCTCCAAGACCGTCGCGAGACCAAACGCCATCACCGCCGCATCACTCGCCAGCCATTCAAAGCCCTTGGCTAAAGTCAGATGCCCCGCATTCGCCGCAATGCTGACGACCAGCATGGGAATGAAAACACGGAAGCCGCACGCGGCACTCAGGCCGATGCCAAGGCAGATGCTAAGCAGAGTTTCCATAATCTTAAGCGGTTAAAGTTGCTCTCTTTCTTTGACGGCTACCATTGTATCCAGCTTCAGGGAAAAGGGCGACTATAGAGGAGGGGGAGTTTTGTAAGAGAGGCCCTGCAATGGACTGGCCTAAAGGGCCAACAGATTCCAGCCCCAGGCAGCTGGCTGCCTGGGGTATCGGAAGAATGAATGATTGCGGCCTGAAACTTGAGGTAGTAGAGACCGTTTCTGGTGCCCATACAGGGCACCTGTGCATTGCCGTAATTTTCCTAGGGCAGCGATATTTGGATATCGCTGCCCTAGGCTAAAATCTATTGGCCCTTTGGGCCAACCCGTGTACCGATATTTCACGCAAAAATCTTCTTCTCCCTGTAATATTCCCGCACCGCACCGCGACTAATCTATTAAAGAACAGAACGATTGAAGTCTGATCCAGCCATAGAAACCCGGTTCCTGCAGCTCGTTGAAGCGAACCGGCAGAAGATACTGCGCATCTGCCAGGTCTATGCCTGGACATCTGCTGACCGTGAAGATCTCTATCAGGAAGTTCTGTTCCAGATCTGGCGTGCGTTACCGGGATTGGAGACGCAAGCTCATGCCAACACTTGGGTTTATCGCGTGGCCTTGAACACCGTCATCAGTCACGTGCGTAAAACCACCGCGAACAAACGCGACTCCGTGCCGATGGCTCAAGACGAGATCCGCGAAACGATCGAGAAACGCCAGTCTGCGGTGTCTGAACAAAATCTCCAGATTGAGCGACTCTATGATGCCATTGGTAAACTGGACAAAGTAGAACGCGCTTTGATCACCTTGTTCTTGGAAGACCTAAGCTATGCCGAGATAGCGGATGTGCTTGGGTTGAACACGAGCCACGTGGGTGTGATGCTGCATCGCGCGAAGAAGAAACTTTCCCAGCTCATGCAGCAAGAGGAGGTGTCGTCATGAACGATCTGGAACTCAAACAGCTCTGGCAGGGACAGGTGCTGACGCCGCCGGTGAAGGTGCCGGATGCGCAACTGATCGCCGCCATGAAACAGAAGATGCGCAAGTTCGGGCGGGATATCTTCTGGCGGGATGTGCGTGAGGTAGCGGCCTGTCTCATCCTCATCTTCCTGTTCCTGCCGGATTTTTTCCGGTTCACAAGCTGGCTGGCAAAAGGTGGCTGCCTTGTCGTAGTAGTTAGCGCGGTATACATCGGAGCGCGTCTGTTGGCCGCTCAAAGGATCGGCGACCGGAAATCAGCAGGAGACACTTTGCGCGGTTATCTGTTGGTGGAGCGGCTTAAGATCGAGCGTCAGATTCATCTGCTGCGGACAGTGCTGTGGTGGTATATCCTGCCGCTATACATCGGTGCGGTCATGGTCGTCTTTGGCATTGGTGGTGGCATGGTGCACAAGGTGGGCTTCGCCATTTTCTACGCGCTCATTTGCGGGGGCATCTGGTGGCTGAACCAATATGCGGTGAGAAAGAATTTACTGCCGTTGAAAGCAGAATTGGATCGAACCTTGCAAGAAATCCCGGAATCTAACGAGTCATCACATGAATAAACCTATGCAATGGATAGTGACCTTGCTCATCGCAGTGATTGTTATTTCGTTCGTTATGCCGCATCTCGCAGGGGCTCAGGAGCGGCCGGATGATGTGGCGTTGAAGAATATTTTGCGCGAACGCATCGATACGGCGCACGCAGGTGTGGGTATCGTCGTGGGCATCATTGATGAGAAAGGCATGCGTGTCATCAGCCACGGCACGTTCTCCCGCTCGAATAACACGCCCGTGGATGGCGAGACTATCTTCGAGATCGGTTCTATCACGAAAGCGTTTACAGGTGAACTGCTCGCGGAAATGGTCAGCCGAGGTGAGGTGAAACTGGACGATCCCGTGGCGAAGTTTTTGCCCGCGAGTGTGAAGGTGCCGGAGCGCAAAGGTCGCCAGATAACGTTGCTGGACCTGGCCACGCAGCATTCTGGTCTGCCGCGCCTGCCCGACAACATGGCGCCAGCGGATGAAAGTAACCCCTATGCGGACTACACTGTGGAGCAATTGTATGCTTTCCTTAATGGTCACACGCTCACGCGAGATATTGGCAGCAAGTATGAGTATTCGAATCTCGGCATGGGCTTGCTCGGTCATGTGCTGGCGTTGAAGGCGGGGACGAGTTACGAGGCGTTGGTGATCGAGCGGCTGTGCAAGCCGCTGGCCATGGCCAATACATCCATCACGCTTTCCAAAGAAGCGCAGCGAAAGCTCGCAACGGGGCATAGCAAGATGGGGGGGGCGGTATCAAATTGGGATTTGCCGACGATGGCGGGAGCGGGTGCGTTGCGCTCTTCTGTGAACGACATGCTGAAGTTTGTGAGTGCGAACATGAAGCTGGATAACGCCAGTCTCAAAGCTGCCTTCGAGATGTCGCACAAAGCACAGCGCGAGGTAGGTGGCGGAACCAAGATCGGCCTCGGCTGGCATATCTATACGCGCTATGGCGCTGAGATCACATGGCATAATGGCGGCACGGGTGGGTATCGCTCGTTCGCTGGTTTTGACAAGCAACGGCAACGGGGCGTGGTGGTGCTCTCGAACACGGAGAATGACATCGATGACATCGGCCTGCATCTGCTGGAGCCGAAGTATGCGCTGGCCAAGGTGGATGCGATCAAAGTCCGCCAAACAGTTCCTGTGAAGGCCGAAACACTGGCGAAGTATGTGGGCCGGTATCAGTTGAATCCTTCGTTCTTCTTCAACATCCGCCGTCATGCAGATCATCTGCAAGTGCAGCTTACGGGGCAGGGATACCTAAACATTTTCCCCGAGAGCGAAACGAAGTTCTTCTGCGATGTGGTGGATGCGCAGATCTCATTCCAAACGGATGCAGGAGGGAAAGTTACCAGCCTGACTCTGCATCAAAACGGAGCGAATCAGGTGGCAAAGAAGATTTCTGATGAAGAGCCCAAAGACAAAGCTGCAGCCAGGGTGGATGTGAAGATCTACGATGCTTACGCAGGCAAATACCAACTCAACCCAAGCATGACCTTCACAGTGCAACGGCAAGGCGACCGCCTGATGGTGCAACTGAGCGGCCAACCATTCTTCGAGGTGTTCCCGGAATCCGAAACGAAGTTCTTTTACAAGGTGGTGGATGCACAGCTTACGTTTGTGAAGGATGACAAGGGGGTGAAATCACTGATCTTGCATCAGAATGGGTTGAATCAGGAGGCGAAACGAGTTAGATGAGAAGCGGCGAACGGCTATTTTCGTTTAACTTTCACTAAATTTGATATGTCATACTGGGGAGGTAAGCCTGCGGATAACGACTACGCTTTTGATGCTGTGGGAGTTTATGTTCTTCTGATAAAGGAAAGAATGTTTGAAGATATGGAGAACGTTTTGCAAAAGTCTTACCCGGAACAGAGTATTATAGCGTCGCTTCGGTGTATACGATTGTTGGCGGAGGAATTCCCTAAATGTGTTCGAGTTAGTTTCCGCAGGAAAGAACTGGAACAATGCAAAGTAGCGTTTGCCAACTGGTATGATGCGGTGAAAGGCAAACTGCCTGCGAAGTATCGGGAAGAAATACTTTTTCAGGCTAATGCGGAATTTGCCCTCTTCGAGGAACGAGTTCTTGTTTAAATTGAACGCTGTGGATGTTAGTGCTGCTTAGTTACATTGTTGCGAGTTGAGGCGATCCGCGGTCCACGGGAAACTCCGCACTGTTCATCTTTCCCTCCTTTCATTAACTTCCGGCGCGAGATTTACCTGTTGTGCCGAAGCCTGTTGTCATTCACGAAACTGTTCCCGCCGGTGCGGCCACTCCTTTTTCCCGCGCCATCGCTGAGGTGGCGACGGCGCTGAAGCAAGCAGGCTTCGAGAGCATTGAGATCCCTTCTTCATGGACGCGTGAATCCGATGCGGAGAAAACCTTGCGCAAGCTCGCGCATCGTCCGGTGCCGGTGACTGCAGTTCTGTGTGGTTACGTTCACACCTCAGATGATTACTCAGAACTCTACGCCGCCTTGGCCGCGAAGAATCTTATCCTCGTCAATTCGCCGATCGAGTACGTGCGCTGTCTGTCGTTTGCAGCGGCCTATCCGCATCTGCGCGGGCTTACGCCGGAATCCATCATCGTGCGGGATGTGAGTGAAGTGGCTGCTGCTGCCTGGCGATTAGGCTTTCCTTTGTTCATCAAAGGGGCAGTGCAATCCCGCAAGGACAAAGGCTGGAACGCGTGTGTGGCGAATGCGGTTCATGAGGCGCAATCGCACGTGACTGGTTTGCTGAATGCCTACACCTATTCCGAAGGGGCTGTGATTCTTCGGAAGCTCGTGCCGTTGCGTCATGTGGCGAAACGGCAGGATGGTTTCCCCATCGCGCGCGAGTTCCGCGTGATTCTCTATCAGGATGTCCCGTTAGGTGTCGGTCACTATTGGCCGGAAGAAGATCCATTAGCTGTATTGACTGAGGAAGAGCACGCCACCATCTGCGAACTGGCGATCAAAGCGTCTCAGCAACTCCGCGTTCCTTACCTCGCCGTAGACATCGCCCAGCAGGAAAACGGTTCTTGGACGATCATTGAAACGGGTGATCCGCAAACGTCAGGGTTTGCGAAAATCAATGTGCCGGAATGCATTGCCAAGTTGGCGGAGAAGTTGGGAGCGATGGAGTAAACTGGGACGGTTCCGTGCAACCGTGATGTGCGTATTGGCAGCCGGATTTGCTTGGGGAAGTTGCTGCGGGTCGGAGACCCGCGCTCCGCCAAGACTCAAGCCACGTAAAGCGCACCTTCCAGATCGCGCACCAGATACGTCATATCTTGGTAGCGATTGTCCGGGTCTTGCTCGAGGCACTTCAAAACGATCTTCTCCAAGTTCGCCGGCAATTCCGGGTTCACCGAACGCGGCATCAGGAAGAGGGCATCGCGATTGAGTTGGGCTTGGAGGATTTCCTTGCCGCTCTCACCGGTGAAAGGTTTGCGATCGGTGAGCAGCTCGTAAGCGGTCACGCCATACGCCCAGATATCCGCGCGGTGATCTACGGGTTTGCGCTGGAGCTGCTCTGGGGCCATGTAAGCGGGCGTGCCGGGGGTGCGGCCCATCTTCGTCGGCTTGGGCGGGCGGGGCATGGACAAATCGAAATCTACCAATCGCACGTTACCATTCCGCGAGACCATCACGTTCTCCGGCTTGAAATCCAGATGCATGAACCCGCTGTCGTGCACGTGCTGGAGAGCGATGGCCATATCGATCAAAATATTACCGACGAACTCCGTGACGACATCATCGCCCCGGGAAAAGAGCAGCTTGAGGTTATCCCCCTCGATGTACTCCATCACACAGTAGGGCTGGCCACCAATCTTGCCGTGATCCACATAGGTCACCACGTATTCGTGATTATGGATTTGGCTGAGGACTTCACACCCACGGAAGAAGCGTTTCTTGGCGAAGAAGTTGAAGCGCAGGGACTTGTGCATCAGGCGCAGGGCATAGGATTGCCCTTGGGCATCGCTGGCATGCCAAATATCCGCCATGCCGCCGCCATTGATGCGTTCGTGCAGGCGATACGACCCAAATGTAGAATTAGTAGCGACTTCGCTCACAAGACCAATGCAACCGCGTTACGATTGGCAATTTATAGTTAGCTAATCCCGTGCCACCCCGGCGGCAGATGGAATATCTGCTTGGCGGATGGAATGCAAGCCCGTGTAATGCAGCGCACTTGATGCGACCGGCCACTGTCATAGCCAGTTACTTTGCAGCCATCTTCCTCGGAGGGGCTTTGATCGCCCCGGCGGTCTATCATTTGGTCCAGACTCTGGCAGATTCTTGGCCCGCTTTGAAGGGCCTGGCCGGTCATCCTTTCCACCGTTATGTGGACCGGAGCTTCATGATCATCGGCATCTTGGGGCTGGTTCCGGCACTGAAGGCCTTAGGGATCAAAAGCTGGAAAGAGGCAGGATTAAGCCCATTTTCCGAGGGAAAACGCGATGCCGGTAAAGGGTTTCTCTTCGGCTTTTTCTCCCTGGCGATCGCGGTGGTAGTGGTTGTCGGGTTTGGGGGTAGAGGGTTGCGAGGTGGTCAGACCGCCGCGTCACTTGCCGGTCATCTCTTCAACGCCGCTTTTGCCGCAGTAGTGGTCGCCGCACTGGAAGAATTGTTCTTCCGCGGCGTCGTTTTCGGTGCGTTGCGGAAGCAATTTTCCTGGAAGAACGCCCTGCTGGTGAGCAGTGCGGTGTACGCAATTTTACATTTCCTCGCCCGTGTCCAAGCGCCGCCGGAAGTGCATTGGTGGAGTGGGCTTGCGTTATTGCCACACAAGTTGCGTGGATTTGGTGACGTGCAACAATTAGTTCCCGCCTTCTTCAACCTCCTGCTGGCCGGTATCATGTTAGGGCTGGCTTACCAACGGACCGGGACTTTGTGGTTTTCCTTCGGTTTACACGCTGGATGGATCTTTTGGCTAAAAACTTATGGCTTCGCTACCGATAACGTAGCTGATTCGCAGGTGTGGATTTGGGGAAGCGGCAAGCTGATTGATGGCTGGGTCGCGGGTATCGTGTTGGCATTATTGCTCGCCTTGCTCCTGAAGATACTGCCAGAATCTCCGGCGAAGCATGAGGTTCCTCCCCCCACAACTGGCTGAGCCTGCCGCGAAGCGGGCAGAAATGTTGCTGGGACTTTTCTATCCGAACATCTGTCAGCTTTGCGAAAAGGAACCCGCCACCAAGGCGATGGGTTACGTGGGTGAAGCCTGTCGCGCGGATGTGAAGTTCATCCAAGCTCCCATGTGCGATCGCTGCGGATTACCCTTCGAGGGAGACATCACCCAGCGTTTCGAGTGCACGAACTGCAAGGAGCTCGACCTGTCTTTCAAATGGTCCCGCGCCTCCGTCGTGTCAAAGAGCGAGGGGACCGTTCTCGAGGTGATTCATCGCTTCAAATACAACGGTGGATTATGGTTCGAACCGTTCCTTGTGGAGCTTTGGCTAGAGGGCGCAAAAGCGACGTTGGCGACCGAGAAATTTGACCTGATCGTGCCCGTCCCTTTGCATCCGCATAAGGAGCGTGAAAGGGAGTTCAATCAGGCGGAGCGACTCGTGCGCGCCATCGCCAAGCAGACGAATCTGCGGGTGGGCGATAAGCTCATCGAGCGCGTGGTGGACACCCGCACCCAGACCCGGTTGGACCGCAAAGAACGCGCGGCGAATGTCAAGGGTGCCTTCGCCATGCGTAAGGGCTTGAAGCTCAATGGTGAGCGTATCTTGGTGGTGGATGATGTTTTGACCACGGGAGCCACCACCAGTGCCTGCGCCAAGACACTTTTGAAGGCGGGGGCAGGGGAGGTTTGTGTCTGGACAGTAGCCCGGGGATTGTAGATATTAAAGGTCCTATTCGATGCGCTAACGGTAAAGAATCTGGCGTCGAGTAGTTGTGTCGTGATGGCTGCTTAAAAACAGCTGGATCAGACCTTATGGCAACGACGTCAATTACCAAAAAATCTATCGGTGTGGAAACTGTGGTGGAACCCGCAGTCACTCCCCCGGCCAACACTGGCGAAACCACCTTCATCAAGAAGAGCAAGATCGGCGCTACTTCCAGCAAGAAGAAGGACATTCCCGAAGGACTTTGGACCAAATGCCCCAAGTGCGCGGTGATGATCTATGACAAGGAGCTGGATGAAAACCTGAAGGTCTGCCCGAAGTGCAAACATCACTTCCCCATCGGTGCCCGTGAACGCATCCACTCGCTCGTCGAAGTCTGCTCCTTCGAGGAGATGGATGCGGATATGACGGCAGTGGATGTGCTGAAGTTCACCGGCGTGGCTTCCTACACTTCCAAGCTGGAAGCGTATAAGAAATCCACCGGCTCGAAGGATGCCGTCATCACCGGTGTCGGTAAGATCGGTGCTCAGAAGGTCGCCTTAGGCGTGATGGATTTCAGTTTCCTCGGTGGCTCTATGGGTTCGGTGGTGGGTGAGAAGCTCACGCGCCTGATCGAGACGGGCACAGACCGCGGTCTGCCCGTTGTCATCATTTCCCAAAGCGGTGGCGCTCGTATGTATGAGGGCATGTTCAGCCTCATGCAGATGGCGAAGACCTGCGGCGCTCTGGCGGTGCATGCGAAGGCCAAGTTACCTTACATCAGCGTGCTGACGCATCCGACGACGGCTGGTGTAATGGCCAGCTACGCGAGCGTGGGGGACCTCATCATCGCTGAACCGGGTGCCATGATCGGCTTCGCCGGACCGCGCGTGATCAAGGATACGACGCAGGCTGAGTTGCCTCCGGGCTTCCAGACGGCTGAGTTCCTGCTGGATCATGGCCTCATCGACGCCATCGTGCCTCGTCTCCAGATGAAGCAGCAGCTCGGCTACTACCTTGATTTCATGATGGAAGGAAATCGCCGCGTGGCTTCGTTGGGCTAAGCTGTTTCCAAATAATTTAACCGGCAAAGGCGCGGATCATTCCGCGCCTTTTGCTTTTGGTTCGCCGGAAATCTTGCGGATGGCTTCTTTCGCCGTTTCCTTGATCTGAGGACGCGGATGATTCAGTAACATCTCCAGGAGAGGTAATGTCACTTTCGCCTGTGGCCCGATTTTCCCAAGTGCTTCCGCCGCCTTGCTGATGATCCGTTCGTTCTGATGTTGCAGATGTTTTTGCAAAATGGGCACGGCATTGACCGCGTCAGCTTCCAGATCGCCCAGCTTTCCGCATGCCTCCCACACGATGTCATCACGGCCATACTCCATCAGTGTGATCTGTTCGTTCACCTTGGCTTGAACATCTCTGGTGATCTGGCCGAGTGCGAACCACGCTTTCATGCGCACATTCGCTTCATAATGATTGGTGAAAGCCCGGAGCAATTCAGGTGACACGTTGTTGCTGTTCCCGATCTCGCCGAGTAGTTGGAGGATGCTGGCTTTGTCAGTCGTCGTCGCCTGCGGCAGCAATTCCTGCAGCCCTGAAATCACTTCCGGCCGATGGTGTGAAAAGTTTTTCAGTACCGCAAAGACGGCGGGTGATTTGCGGGCCAATGATGAAGTCGGCTGGGTTATCGTCCGGTCTTTCTTCAAAAGATTCAAGGTCAACGGGACAAGGCGATCAAGGTCATTGGTGACTTCCAGAAAACTTTCGATGATTATTTCGCGCGAGAAAGGGTCGTTCAATTCCAGCCGCCGGGTGAAGAGTTCCCGGGCGGAGATGGATTCTGGCAAAGTGAGCTTTAGCAATGCGTAAGCTCTTATTTTATCAGTGCCATTCTCCGCTTCGTTCAACAGCATGGCGGCTGACATGCGGGCGGCTGTTTTCAGATTGGTGCCGAACGTAGGAAATGCCTGCTGGTTGCGATCCAATGGCCTGAGCAGGATTGGGATCACGCGCGGATCTTCACTGCCGATATTGGTCAGGATGTTGTAGGCGGTATACGGTATGGCGTTCGAACGATAGCGCGTGGTGATGATCACATTCGTGGCCACTGTGCCAGGCACACTGACGGAGACTTGCGTCTGAAATGTCAGCACACCACCAGATGGCATCGGCAGATTGATGGCGTGGATGCCTTGAACACCTTGTGAGACGATGATGGATGTATATTGGGATCGGAACGATCGCGGTGTCCGATAGAGTTGATTGCTGACCATCGGGAATTGATTCAGAGGGATACTCGTACTGCTTATCGCCGCGCCTTCGTGCTTCTCCAACCATGTGATCAGATGAGGAATCGCTGGTGCGGCATTGGTGCCCAGACGATTGAGCAGGGCTATGATGGTGTCGCTCTTGGATTGCGGCTGCGGTTTAAGCACCAGCGTTCTGAGACGGGAAGGGATCTTTTGGTGATGCGCTATCAGCCATTCATGCGTAGCAGAAGGTTTGCGAAGCAATTCATCGCCGAGAAACTCAGCCCCTTGCTTGCCCATCGCCCGAAAGGCTTCTCCCGCTTCCGGCATCCGTTGAAAATTCGTGCTCGCGAATTCTAACCATTCACCCGCTGTCTTGTCCTGATAGAAAGGTTCCTTCTTCCGGGTGGTCATGACAGTGGCAGTCATCAAGACCACGCAGACCAGTGATAAAAAGAATAAAGCGGCCTGACGGCTTCTCAAGAAACCGGCTAATCGGGTGAACCATGAGACCAACCTTGGGGACACAAGAAATACCTCTCATGCGTGACGAGGAAGGTCAAGCCGCACGGTGACTGGAATCACGGCGTATCTTTCAGTTTTGGATCGCCTGATATCTTGCGGATGGCTTCGGTGACCGCTTCACGGACTGAGAGCTGTGCGTGATCACGCAGAGCTTCCAGGTCAGGCAGTGAGTCCTTGGCCACGGGACCGATCTTGCCGAGTGTTTCAGCGGCTTTGGTGACGACCCGTTCTTCGGGGTGGTGCAGACCTTCACGAATTTTAGGGACGGCAATCCGGGCTGTGGGACCCATCGCACCGAGTCTTTCGTAGCAAGTCAACACGTTGCCGGGATGCATGTAAGCTACCTGTGCCATGACGAAAGCATTGGTGTCACCCGTGAGCTTGCCGATGAGGTTCCAAGCACTCGAACGAGTTTCAACGGATATGCTGTTCGTGAAAGAACGGATCAAGTTGAGATCAATGTCATTCGTGCTGTCCATCTCCGCCAGGAATCGGATGATGTAGTAATCTGGTCGTGAATCACGGGTATCCCGGAGGATGTCTTGCAGGCCGGGAATGACCTTGGGGCTGTAGCGGGCGAATTCTTTCAGTGGCGTATAAGGCTCGTCCCAAAAATCTGGATAGGGTGTGCGGCTGTGCAAGATCCGGGTTGCATCGAACATCTTTGGCCGCCGCCTGATGCCATCCAGTGCGAGCGGCACGATACGGTCCACTTCATTCGTGAAGGGCGTGAGAGCGTGCAGAGCGAAATCAAAGATCGGGTAATCATCGGCGTTCAATGTTTGGATGAACACTTCTCTGGCTGCTGTGGATTCGGGCAAGGTCAGCTTAAGCAGGCCCAGTGCGATGCTTCTTTCCACGCGGTCTGGAGAGGCAGCTTTTGTGACAAGCAGGGGAATGCGCTGGCTGGCAGCAACTTTAAGATTGGTCCCATAATCATGGGGCATCCCGATCATCGCCTGTCCTAAAGCGGGCCTGAACAGCAGAGGAATGATGCGCGGATCTGTACTGCCAACTTTTCGCAAGGTGAAATATACATCCATCGGTAGGGTGTTGGAAGCATACCTGGAAGAGAGGATCAGATTTGTGCTGACGATGCCTCGTGCAGTCGCCAGCACTTGAGTTTGCACCAGCAGGGAACCGCCGAAACCGCTGCTAACGATTTGATACTGGTTTGACGGTCCCGTGCGTTTGAACATGTAGCCCGGTAAGATCGCATTTGTGCCGATGAGCTGAATTCCTTGGACGGTTCTGTTAGTAGAGGAGAACACAGAGATGGGGACTGCTGCCTGGTGGTAGGCAACCGTGTTGTTGGTCTCCAGCCACGTAAGCAGCATGGGCATGGCCGGAGCAGCATTGGTCTCCAGCTTGAGTAAAAGCGTCTGGATGGCCTGAGTGATCAATTGCTGCCTAGGCTTGAAGAGGCTTTTTCTAAAAGGCGCCGGGATGTTCTGGTGGTGGGACAGCAGCCATTCATCCCATTTGGACGGTTGATGGATAAGTTCACGGCCCAAGTATTCTGCGCCCGCCGGTCCCATCTGGGTGAAGGCCTTGGCGACTTCGTCCATTTTACTCCAGTTAGTCGTGCACTGTGCGAGCCATTCACTGGCGGGGATGCCTTGGTAGGATGGTTCGGGCTCGCCACGGTTCAGGAGGATGGACAGGCCAGTGATGGCGCAGAGGAACAAGAGAATCAAGGTCGCACCCGTCCGGCTCCGCAGGAGAAGAGAGAAGCGTGAGAAGAATGCCGGCAACCTTTGGGACATCAGAGATGTGTGTCATGCAGACACAAGAAGGTCAAGCGACACGATGACTCAAATGATCAGGGAGACGCTTTGCCTTTCGATTCAGCCGAGATTTTTCGGATGGCCTCCTCGATCTGCTCACGGACCAGCAGTTGCGGGTGTGTTCGCAGGGCTTCCAGTTCTGGCAATGCATCCTTCGCTGCAGGACCTATCCTTCCAAGGGTCTCAGCGGCTTTGGCTACGATGCGCGGTTCCTTGTCCCGCAATCCTTCTCTCACCTTTGGCACAGCCCGCCCGGCATGCTCGCCTAAAGCGCCGAGTTTGATGTAGCTCTGCCAGACTGAGCCGTTTTCCAGCCAGGCCATCTGTTCCATGACGAAGGCGTTCATGTCCCCCGTGAGATTGCCCAATGCGTTCCAAGCCCTCGCCCGCACTAGGGTTATCGTGCTGTTGGTGAAAGAGCCGATCAAAGCGAGATCAACGTTGTTCGTGTTGCCATTCTCGCCAACGAATTGGACGATTGCGACATCGGGCGGGTTGGGATTTTGCCTCAATATTTCCATGCAACCATTGATGACGCGTGGACTGTGCGGCACGAACTCTTTCAGCGTGGCAAAGGCTTCCGTACTGCGCATGGTGCTGGATGCCATGTAGCGCGTGCGCTGCAAGCCTTCCAAGGCTGGTGGGATGATTCTCTCCAGGTCATTGGTGAATGGCCTGACAGTCACCATGGCATACTCGAACACTGTCGCATCCTTGTCTCGCAGGGCTTGGATGAAGATCTCTTTGGCGGTGGTTGATTGCGGTAGTGTCAGCTTCAGTAGGGCCATTGCGGTCAGTCTTTCGTCCACGTCCGGAGCAACCGCCTTTTGTGTCAACAGGGGCATGGCCCGCAAAGCTGCCATGGTGAGATTGGTTCCGAACCGCGGAGCAGATGAATACCCGCTGCGGTTCGCCACAGGCCGGAGTAATTGCGTGATGATGCGCGGCTCCGCATGCTCCGCAGTCTTCAATATCTCGTGGGCCTGGTAGGGGATGGAGTTGGCCCGGTAATGCGTCGAGACGATGATGTTCGTCGTCACCACGCCGGGTGATATCACCGTCATCTGCGTCTGGATGATCAATGATCCTCCCGTCGGAATGCCTATGGACTGGAAACGGTTTGAAGCGGTTTGCACCACGAGTGCATTCGGAAGGGGGGCTTGAAACATCCCTCCTCCCAAGCCGAAAACTCTGTTGCTGTGGATGGCGAATGACGAGATCGGCACGACCAGTTGGAAGTTGAGCGCGCCTTTTTGTGCTTCCAGCCAGTCGAGGAGCATCGGTATCGCAAAAGAACTGTGATGGCGTGTACCTTGCAAGAGTCTGAGGATGACGTCTTCCTTTGCGTGTTGGTGCGGTTTGAGCAGTGTTTTCTTTAAAGAGCCAGGGATGCTGTTGTGGTGCGCGAGCATCCATTCATCCAGCTTTGTAGGTTTGCTGAGCAGTTCCTCACCGAGATAGATCGCTCCGGATGGGCCCATATCATAGAACGCTTTGGACGCGTCTGTGATCTTCTGGCTGTTGGTAGTGGCCATCTCCAGCCATACGCTGGCGGGGATGCTTTGATAGGAAGGCTCGAATTTACGCCGACCTTTAAAGAGGAAAGCTGCGGCGGCGAAAACGAGGACGAGCAAAAGGCAGATGACGCCTCCACGGGAGAAGCACGATTTGGCCAATCGCTTGAGCCCTGACACCAGCCTTGGAAACATGAGAGAATAACTCTCACGTCTCCTGCGGAAAATCAAGAGGACATCACGACTGGATCGACCATCCAGAATTGACCAGCCCTTTATAACCGCCGATGAGCGAATACACTTTGCGATAACCGATCTTCTGCGCGGCATCTGCTGTCAGCACGGAGCGATAACCGCCACCGCAATACATGATGATCTCCGCATTCACATCCGGATAATTCTTCTCGATATCGCGCTCGAGGATGCCCTTGCCCAGATGCACCGCTTCCTGGGCGTGACCTTTTTGCCACTCGTGATCTTCGCGCACGTCCATGAGTACGGCACGCGGGTTCGCGGCGAGCATGCGCTTGGCTTCGTCTACAGTGATCTCCTGCACACGCGGTTGCGCTTCCTGCACCAGCTTCAAAAATCCAGGTGAATGATCCATGTGTATGAGAAATGAATGACTACGAAAAAGCCCGCTATTCGGCCGTCACTTTTTATTCAGAGCCTTGCTCAGTTTGGCCACGTAATCTTTCGCGGAACTGCCGTCATAACCTTCCGAGCGGAACAGTTCTTTGCCCTCGGCATCCACCACGATGATGGTGGGATATCCATCTACCTTGAACTTCTTCTCCAGCTCACCATTGGCTTTTTTTAAAGCCTCAGATTGCTTTTTATTTTCAGGGAAATCCACTTCCACCAGCACCAATTTTTCTGCGGCAAATTTAGTGAACTCTGCGCTGCTCAACACCGTCTTCTTCAACTGCATGCACGGCGGGCACCAGTCGGAACCGGTGAAGTCCATGAGGATGGCCTTCTTCTGCTCTTTAGCCTGCGCTTGCGCCTTCGGATAATCCGTCAGCCAGGCTTCCTTGGCGTCCGCTGCTGTGGATGCATGATGACTCACTGCCAGCCCTACGACTGCCAGCGCCAACGCAAAAGAGAATTTCTTCATAATAGCCTAGTATGACCTATGTTCCGTGCCTTTGCGAATCCATGACCAGCAAAGGTTTCAATGCTTAGACGCCTGCCGCTGCCGTTTTATTCCCGCCAAACGATCTTGCCGCCCACGATCGTCATCGCCTGCTTGCCCTTCATCGCCCAGCCGTAGAACGGGTTGTTCACGGATTTGCTCTGCGTCATCTCCTTCGTGAACATCCATTCCTTGTCCAGATCGATGACTGTCACATCCGCATCCGCACCCACCGAGAGCGTGCCTTTCTTGATGCGCAACAACTTCGCCGGAGCGATCGTGTATTTCGCGATCAGATCGTTAATGGACAGCCGCTTCGCGTGATACAATTCCGTGAGGCACAGGCCCAGTTCATTCTCCAAGCCCGTGATGCCGAACGGCGCGTAATCGAACTCCGTTTCCTTCTCGTAATCCGTGTGCGGCGCGTGATCGCTGCCGAGGATCTCGATCGTTCCATCCGAGATGCCTTCGAGGATCGCTTCACGATCCTTCGCTGTGCGGAGCGGGGGATTCATCTTGAAGTGCGTGTCGTAGGCGGGCCATGACGGCATCACACCTTGCTTCGCCGTGAAGAGACTCTTGCCGTCTTCTTTCCAGAAAGCCTCGCTCCCTGCGATGGATGCATCCGTCAAAATGAAATGATGCGGGCAAGCCTCGCCGATGATCGGCACACCCCGCTTCTTCGCCTCACGGATCAGGCGGATGCTCTCCCCTGAGCTCATGTGCTGGCAATGGATCGGCGTCCCCGTCAGTTCCGCCAGCACGATATTCCGCGCCACAATCAATTCCTCACCAGCCGCTGGCCATCCGCGCAAACCGAGAGCCGTGCTCCAGTAGCCCTCGTTCATCACGCCGTCCGTCACGATGGAGTAATCCTGGCAATGATCCAGCATGGGCAGGTCGAACATCTTGCAATACTCGAGCGCACGGCGCATCACCTCGTTGTTCTGGATGCAATGCCCGTCATCCGTGATCGCCACCACACCGGCAGCTTTCAAAGCTCCGATCGGTGCCAGCTCTTCCCCTGCGATGCCCTTCGTGATCGCACCACTTACAAAAACATTTACCAGCCCGGCCTTCTCAGCCTTATCCTGGATGAGGGCGACAGTGCCTGCCGTATCGATGGAAGGATTCGTGTTCGGCATGCACAACACCGAAGTGAAGCCGCCGGAAGCCGCCGCCTTGGAACCCGTCTCAATCGTTTCCTTTGCTGATTGCCCTGGTTCGCGCAAATGCACATGCATGTCGATCAGTCCGGGGCAGACTACCTTGCCGGAAACGTCGATGCGCTCCACGTTTTGAGGTGCCTTGGATGCGGCATCGCCACCTACGGCAGCCACTTTACCATCCACCAGCAACACATCAGCCGTCTGGTCAATCTTGTTGGCCGGATCGATCACCCGGCCGCGGGTCAAAAGCAACGCGTTCATCTTTTTATGTTCCCGCCAGACTACACGGACGCGAATTGACAACGCAAGCGCGGTAGCGGCCGGCGTTTACCGTCCCCGCGCTTCATCCACTATCTTGCGGCGGAAAGAGGGCAGGGCATAAAGCTCTTCGGCGATGCGTGCCGAGAGGATCTGCGCCCCTCTTTTATTGACATGCAAGGGATCGCTGAAGACGTCTTCATCAGGTGCTTTCAGCCATGCGGAAGCATCGATCAACGGCACGTCCAGAGCCGAAAATTCCGTCTGCACGCGCTGATAATATGCCGTCCACTCAGGCCGTTCCATAAACCGTTCCCGCCGGATTTGAGGGGTCGGCATGAACACCACCACCAGGTCCACCCCCCTCTCCCGGCAAACTTGGACGATATCTACGATGGGCCGGATGAAACCGATCTTACCCGACGTGACCTGCCCGGTGTGATGGATAAATTCCAATTCCTTGGGGAATCCGATCTCCGCTGCCCCAGCCAAAGGGTGCGTCGTCTTCTGCTGCGGCATTCCCATCCTGCCCAATACCCGGCGAATGCCCTCCACTGAGACCCAGTAACTGCTGGGCTCAGTATACATCGGGAACCAGAGCAAAATCTTCCCAAGTCGGAAACCTCCTCCTTTTCTGCCCTGAACGTAATCCTGATCTTCAATGAAATATTCCAGATGCTCTCCGGCCGGATTGCCGAATCGCCTTCCCGCCGCAGGATCGGTAAGCCGCAATCCAAAAACGCCATACACCACGCATTTGATATTTGGATTCACTGTCAAGGCCCTGCGTAACGTAAGACAATGTTCCAGCACCATGGAAGCAGGCACGCCCGCATTGACAAGGCTGACTGGCTGGCCGGATAGCTCTTCCCAACGGGCTTTAAAATCTGGCTGATGATAGCTGTAAAGCGTGGTCGAATCTCCCAGTAGCAGAATATCTACCGGCTGGTTTAAAGGCAGCTTGCGGGCCGAATCTTCCCATCGGTTCACGAAGTCGCGGCGATCCGTTTGAAACCAGAAATGACTGGCCACATTGAAGCATCCCAGCAAAAACAGGCAGCAAACGACATTTCGGATGAAAGGACTGCGGCGCATATCTCAGAAATCGATATAGATGAACTTCGATGACTGCCCGGAATAATGCAGGATCACAACAAGCATCAGGAACCACCAAACACCCCAGAACAGTGAATCTAACGCCGGGCCTTGGCCCTCAGGCGGCAAATCTCTCGCCCCTCCCAGATACTCCAAGGCTTCTTTAATTTTTCTCATAAGTCGTTCCCTAAATTATCCGATGAACAGGCGGTTCAAGAAAAACCAGGCCGTTTCCGTGTCCATGCAGAAAAAAGCCCAGCCCAAATTCACGGAACCGAACGTCAACACCCATCCGCACGCACGGCCGAAAGCAGAGGGCTCCTTATCAGTTGGCGGTCGAAAACTCGTCCAGAAACGATGGATCGCCAGCAAGAGCCCATGCCATAAGCCCCAGATCAGAAAATTTGCCGCTGCCCCATGCCATAAGCCGCTGATCAACATCGTCAGGATCACATTCCGATAAACTGCGGGCAATGGCACCTGTGAACCGCCCAATGGAATGAAAACATAATCCACCAGCCAGCGATAGAGAGACATGTGCCAGCTCCGCCAGAAATCTGTGATGTTCGTGCGCAGATAAGGCCAGTCAAAATTCTCCGGTATGGTGATGCCAAACAATCTTGCCGAACCGATGGCGATGTCCGAATACGCCGAAAAATCGAAATAGATTTTAAACCCAAAAGCCAGCAGCCATACCGGCAGAATCCACCTCTCCGCCAGCGCGATGTCATGGACGTTCAAATGATCCGTGAACGCCGTGAGCAGATCGGCGATGGCAAATTTTTTGACCAACCCCGCGAGAATACGGGTGACCCCGCGATTCCAATCCAGCCCCCAATCCGTGGCCGGATTTTTCAACCCGGCTGCGAAAGATTGATAACGCTTGATCGGCCCCGCCACCATCGTGGGGAAATAAAGGATGAAAGCCATGTAATCACGCAAACGCCCCGCCACCGCCGTGCCTCGATACCGGTCCACTGCATAATGGATGAACTCAAACGTGAAAAAAGAGATGCCCAAAGGCAGGAATGCACCTTTCCAATGAAGCGGATTGGCACCCGGGAACAGCAGACCCGTAAAAAAATTCCAATACTTGAAGATGATCAAGATCAGGATCGCCTGGATCACCCCCACCAGACACCATTTCGAACCAGGCCGGTAAAGGCGGCTGAAGATTGCTTCCCAGAGGAATATCCCCAGACAGGCCGCTCCCGCATATCCACCTACTTCATGGATGGAATAATAGACAAAGAAAGCAGCTCCAAACCCGATGCAGACAGACGCCCGGTGTTCCTTGCCACAGTAGCGATATAAAATCGCCGCTGGAACCAGAAAACAGAAAAAGTAAGCGAATGTATTGAAGATCATCGGATTCGGCGCTTGGCGTCCACGCCCTCCAACCTATGCGGACGTGAATTGACAACGCAAGCGCTACGGCTAACATGCCGTTGCACTTATTTAGGCAGCGGGTGTAGCTCAATGGTAGAGCTCCAGTCTTCCAAACTGGCTACGAGGGTTCGATTCCCTTCACCCGCTCCATTTTCCCAAACTCCGTAGCGGAACTAACCTTTCGTCGTCCTCGTTTCCAATCCGTAGCAGCCGACGTCAGGAGGCTCTAACTAATCTGGTAAGGATGAGTTCCACCTCGTCCCTAACTTCTCCTTAAAGCTTTCACAAACCTTGAGCAGAAACATGGAAACCTAAGCGACCGTAAATCGTCCTTCGTAAATCGTAAATTAATTGTCCCCTCGAAATGACCTACTGTTTGGTTTGCTCCGCCCGGCAACCCGCTCAAGGCATCCTGTGCTACGGCACTCTAGCCTCCGGCCTCAACCTCCCAAACCCAACCCTCGCCAGCCACCCCACAAAGAAACGCAGAACCCAAATCATTGGTAGGGCGGTGGTGCTCCGCCGCCCTGACCTTTTTCGTCAAAGTCACACGATAAGCAAGACCCGCCACCCGCCGAAGCCTAACCGCTCTCACCGCCCTCGCCCCCCTTGGGGGGAGAGGGCAGGGGTGAGGGGGCACGCACGCCAAACGTAAACAAAACGTCCAGCCACTCTCCCTCCCACCACCATGGGCAGCCGACCTTCGGCCTCTGCATTCCCTTTAAGGAACTATGTCAAAGAGCAATGAAACCATCCGACCCCTGCGAGCTACCGTGTTCTCCCCCTCTACGATTGAGAGTTCAAATTAAGCGTGTGTTTAGTTCCCGGCCGGTTCCGCAGTGGTTACTCTGGGATTCCCCGAACCGTCATAAAATCCTACGCCGCCCGACGTCCCTTTCCCCCTCCAGCTTACGAGCCCCAATCCACACGCCCGACACACCCACAGATCCTATTCCAAACCCGGTAGGGCGGAGCTGCCGCTCCGCCGTAACTCTTTTCGCAACTGCACCACCAAGTTTAAAACAGCAGACTCGATGCAAGAGAGCTTTTCCCCCTTCTCATCTCGTCCTTGATGTTTCCATAAGGATTGCCAAATACGATTCCATTGAATCATTCAGCGGGGATTCCGGTTCTTCCTGTCCACAATTTAAAACTTAAAACTGAGAACTTAAAATTACCTCAAACCCGTCCTTTACCGACAACGAGTTGTCAGCAATCCCACTATCCACCTTCACAACCACTCAAACCACCGAAATCTATTATCCCACAGCGACATTTCTCCCAACCCGTTGTGAAAGAGGAAAATCCAATCGAAGATTTTCCCTTTTTCACCCAAAATCATCTCCTCAAGCTTCCTTTAAAATTTACTAAGTTAAAAATAAACCCTATTTATCGCATCTCTAGCCTTCTTCAAATTCGTGCTAATTAGTGAAATTCGCGTCTTCTCCCTCTCCGCGTCCTCCGTGTTCCATCTATGGCTTTAAAAGTAATCCCTTGCTATCCTGTGCCTCTTGTAAATCCTATCAAAAATTCTTCCCCTATTAATCTGACATCTGCTGCAAAGTTATGAGCGATTTCAAAAACGAGGCCGCCAGACTCGCTGCTAAAGCAGTCACCATGTTAAAGGAGCGCCCCGGCGGCCAGTTGGACTATTCCGAAGCAAGCCTTCAATCAGTTGAAGATGCACTCTCAGAATGTGCCGAATGCGACATCCCGGAGAGGATGAAAAAACAACTCGTTCAGGAATTCGGCTGCTACATCCTTGAAGTGGCACGCAAAAAATTTGGTGGCGACTATCAATGGCACGAACAGAGAGACCAGCCAGTCTTGGTAGTGGGAGAACCCGCCTGTCATATCGCGATCATGACATGGGACAAAGTGCGCAGCCGCCTGGACGGAGATGAGGCGGACAACATCCCGTTTTTCTACGCGGGTTTCTCAGAAAAAGTCCGTAACGCTGCGCCTGGCACCCGCACTCTGTATGTTTGATTAGGCACTCGTCTTTTAGAAAACCATGAAACTAGCAGACTTCAAGAAACAGCCACGAGGTCCATACCAGTTCGACTGGTTCCTCCATCGCGATACCATCGACTCTCCGCTGGGCACCTTCGCGGTAGAGCTGACCGTTGCCATGGGAAAGCAGCCAGATCAGGCCATGGTCGACGCCATGGAAATATTGATCGGCAAATTCGAGAAAAACAAAAGCGCGATCGCCCAGATGGTGTTCAAGGAGTACCTCACCATCGCCAGATCTGAACCTGATTGGCTGGCAGGTTGTGAAGTGCCCCCGAATTTGCTCGTGGACGGTCTTGCCCCATATCTTGAGGCGAGGGCCCTCACGGTTTCTGATGACAGAGCACTCACGGTTTCTGATGAAGTGGATAACGCAGACGATCGCTACCATCCCCGAGTTTACATGTCTCCATCATGGGACGAGGAACACGGGTTTTATTTAAAGTTCGACGGCGACCAGATTGAACGCGTCGATTGCTGACAGAATGTGATCGAGTGAAACCAGCCGAGACATCCGCCAGGGCGTATTCTGATACTGCCCCCAAAATGGAGTTAACTTATGAAAGTAACACAAAGCTCCATCTCCCTCTCCTCCATCGATAGATGGAGGAGAGGGCAGGGGAGAGGAGGCACTGATCGGCAGCCGACCATCGGCCCTTCGGCCTTCGCCTTACTCTCTTTTCTTCTGCTTCTTCGGACCGATGCCCTTCGCTCCCTTCGCGCCCTTCTGTTAAACCAACTCCTCTGTTCCCTCCGTTCTCTCCTGTTCAAAATCCTCTTTCGCGTAGTTCGCGTATTTAGCGGTTACCTCTTCCCCGCAAACCGCACTTGCCAAACCTTCCCGCTACCATCTTAATCAAATTCAACAAAGAGATGCCACCGTCACGCCGAATCGAGCCGCTTGGAAACTATGAATACTATCCACATTAACTGGGATGGGCCGTTCACCTTGAAAGACGTCACATCACTAAACAAGCCGCACGATTATGGAGTTTATCAGGTTTATGGTCCGAACCCGACGCACGGCAGAGTTGAGTTGTTATACATCGGCCTTGCACACAAAGTGACATTTTCTGTGAGAATCCCCAAGCATACTGATTGGATCAGCTACACCCGAGATTCAAGTCAGGCTTCAATCTATATTGGACGCTTATCAGGCATTGAAACTCCCGAAAACATGATATGGGAGAGACAAATTGTGTTAGCCGAACGCTTATTGATTCACGCACACTATCCAACATACAACCGTCAGAAAGATTCGGTAACCTGTGCACCAGAGTTCCCGAATCTACACATTTTCAATTGGGGAAGACATCGTGATCTTCTGCCTGAGGTATCAGGTGCACGTTTCGGTAAAATGCCCGATATTAAATTTTACGGTAGTCATCCATCAGTTAAGGAATCAGGCCAAAACACCGTATTTTCAAATCAACCTTCTTAAAGGCCACCGGCTTGAGCTACGTGGAGTCCCTCCCAAGTGGGCGAAGCTCCAGATAAATTGCCCCCTCCCAAAAAAGGCAGAATGGACAAAATGAGCGCAGATTATAAAACCAACATCAATTCGATCGCTGCATCAAATTTTTTAGCGCCCGAAATATCCGTCACGTATTTTTCTGTTCTCGAGTTTGTGTGCGCTGAACAATTCCGAGGTGCCTGCCATGTAACGGCCGCCTTGCTGCACGTTCTCTTGCGGGAAAAAGGCATAGAAAACACTCTGGTTTGCGGTGAATTAGGAAAAGGCGAAAATTACTTCGATCATTCATGGGTGGAAATTGATGGGAAAATATATGATATCGCCGTAGCTCTGCCTTTAATCGAAAAATTCGATGGTCACCCAATATTTGCAAGTTGTGATATTTCCACACTTGCTCAGCCGACTTGGACTTATGGCGTTTCTTCCGGAATTGCAGATGACCCGTCAATGAGTGCGATTAAAGCATGCTCATTTGTCGAATATATGGATAACGCACCGTATCATAAACACGGGCTGTGGCATTTCGCTCAAAAGCTTGGTCGCAAATTGGGTCTCAGGCTGAACCTCAATGCGATGCGCAATAAATTTTCAGGGACCATTTGGACCGAGAAAAAAGCGCCTAAATTTTAAAACCACACGTGATACCTGACAGAACTATGTCCCAAAAAAATTCCAGCCCATATCCGGTAACACCCATTGCCTACTACAAGCGCTTCATCCGCAACGTTAATTTGCACAATCAAGGGCAGGACAAGAGCTACTTATTGTATGCAGCTTTGGAGTTACGTTACACAATCGAAGCCCTTCTCTTTTACTATCTTCACGCACTTAGCGAAGGTGATCTCAGCAAAAGCAAACAGAAGCTCTATCGGCCGCAGGATTTGCGGCAGGCTATTCTAGCCGCTGATCCACTATTCCTTGTCAAATTGGAATTTGCCGACATGTGCGCTTATTTCGATGACAGCATCAGTTCACAGCTTCGCCCCGACATCGCTCTCCTGACAAGCATACACGGCAGGCTTGGGGATTGGCTACACGCCGAGTATTCGCCTCTCTGTTCTCGGGTGCCCGAGGAAAAGTGGGTAGAGCTTAGTAAGCTTTTTGAGTCTTTGGGCGATCATCTTTCCGTGATTTTGTCCCATCCTCTCCTTGATGTGAATTTGACCGATAAGGGCAACCTTGTGATGCAGCAATATATTGAAGGCACATTGACCAAAGCAGAAGTGATTGATCGTTTGAATAAAGAATGGAATCTCCTTGTTGATGGTGTAACCCAACACATCATAACGGACGAATGAAACCCGCTACCGAATTACTATTGATGACCGTTGGCTGCCACACCGTGTTGGCGCTGGCAGTCCGCCTATGCGGGCCACATCACTGGTTCTGCTTGGCTGATCTTGGTCGTTAGCCTCCATCGCACACCATGAGTGATTCCGTGCTCCATAATTTTCTGGTAGAGATGCCGGACCTGCCCGAATTCACCGGCATTCCCACGGTTGGCGTCCATACCCGTGGGCTTTGGCAAAACACGCCGCTGCACGTTGCGGCAGTGAGGGGTGATGTTGCCGCCATTGCCGCTTTGCTTGATGCCGGAGCAGACATTCAGAGCCGGGGTGAACTTGGCAACAGTCCCTTGCATGAAGCCGTCGCACAGGGGCATCTCCCCGCGGTCAGACTTTTGTTGGAGCGCGGCGCATCACTCACCGCGACGTGTGAAGATGGTTGCACGCCGCTACGGTTAGCGCAAATTCACGAAGAGCATGAGATTGAGAGGATGTTACAGAACCACGCGGCCTAACGTTTTGCTGCCGCAAGTCCCAGAAAGCATTTTGGGTTGCCATCATTGCGCCGTAGCGCTGAGCTTTTAAGCATTTGAACTTTACATGTATTATCTACTGGCGTTTGTGGCTGGATTTTTTGGAGTGCTCGCACTGCATTCGTCTGAGCACGAGTCGCGGTTATCGAGAGATTGATTGCACAGCAATCAGGGATTGCTCCAATAAGGCAGCGGATCATGAGTGATTACATCCTCATCCTTACGACCCTTGTTTGTAGTCTCCTGGCCTATTGGTTTTGCGGACATTGTATTGCGGTTGCACGGAACGGCGGACCGGGAGGAGATGGTTACGAGTCATACCGACGAGCTGATCATCCCCTCCGGTTTCGGATTTACGTCGTGGCTGTCGGGTTCATCGGACTTGCGTTTTCAACCTATTCAATTTTTGGGTTTATCGCAGTTTGGAAGATTATCACTGCCAGTTGATCCTGCGCGCCCCAAACCGCTCCGAAGACATTACTCGAAACTCAAAACCAGAAACTCGAAACCGCAATGAAAACTGAACACTGAAAACTTGAAACTCTTTCTTCCCTCCGTGGTTGATTCCCCTCTGAAAACTTGGAACCTTCCTGTGTTCCCTGATCGCCGTTATGAAATTCGCCCAAACTTTCTTTGCACTAATTGCGCTGGCTCTGACTCACTCGCTTTCCGCCGCCGAGCCCGTCACCATTTCCGTGCAATCCCCCGCCATGGTCTTCTCCCCCGGAAACTGGACTGGCGATACCGGACGTGGCGGTAACGTGTATCGTCAGACTTGGAATGCCGGCGCTTATTTCCGCGTGACCTGGGAAACCTCCGCAGACAAACCCACCGCCAAACTCTTGCTAGATACCTCCACGTATCCACCCAACTTCAAGCTCCCGCAGATCGCCTACAACATTGACGGTGTCTGGAAATCCAAGATCACCTGCACGAACGAAATCATGATTGAAGGCCTCACCGGCAAAGGCCGCCATGAACTCACCGTATATCTCCAGCAATCGCAACAACTGGAACGCTGGGGCAGCGAAGGCAAAAGCCCGCTCAATGTCCTGCGCGTGACCGGCCTTCAACTCGATCCCGGGAGCAAACCCATCGCCGCGGCACCTGCCAAGAAATGGGCGTGGATCATCGGCGATAGTATCACCGAAGGCATCGGTGCCACCGAACTCTCCGTCTATTCCCATCTGCTCGGTCTCGCCTTGCAAACGCGCGACTTCGAGTATTGCGTCAGCGCCTGCGGTTGGAGCGGTTGGATCCATCGTGGCGATACACCGCCCGGCGATGTCCCCGCCTTCTACAACATCACCAATTCCGTGAACGGCACTGGCGGCGTGCACGACGATGCCTCCAGCCGCTGGAACAAGATTGATGGCAACAATCACTCCTTGCTCGATGCGAAAGGCCGCATCAGCGGCTACGGAGAAAAGAATCAAGAACCCGCGCTCATCACCATCAATTACGGAACGAACGAAGCGATCCACAAATCCAATCCTAGCGACACCAAAGCCAGCATGGTCCAGAGCCTCGCCGTCCTGCGTAAAAGCGCTCCCTCGGCCAAGATCGTCATCATCATCCCCTTTGGCCAATACTACGCCGCCGAACTCAAAGACGCCGTCGCCCTCCATCGCAAAAAACATCCGCGCGACAAATCCGTCTACATCATCGACCTCGGCCCCGGAGCTGCCAAAGGATTGGCGGAGAAAAACAGCGTCATGGGCGGCCTCCACCCCAACGACCGCGGCCACGCCATGTTCGCCTCCCAAATCATCCCCCGCGTCCTGGAAATCCTAGGCTCTCGCTAGAGCTTGTCATGAACTTTGGCACGTGAATAAGCAAGAGACGCGTTCATATGTTCTCCCTCGCCCCTTAACGGGGAGAGGGCTGGGGTGAGTCGTAGCATTAAGGCGTGCTATTTACTAACCGGGATGACAGCAGGAAAAAGCCCGGATTCACTTCGCAAAACCCTTCATTCGATTGACCCCATTCGGTTGAAAATCTTTTCCTCCACACTCTCCGTGCCTTCGTGATTTATTTCCCACTGAAAACTGAACACTGAAAACTTGAAACTCAACTCACCATTTTCGGAGCATCCAGCACTTCCCGCACTTTCCGCGTCAATTGCATCGGTGAAAACGGCTTCTCAATGAAGCTGAGCCCCTCTTCCAGCACTCCGTGATGAGCCAGCGCATCATCCGTGTAACCGGACATGAGCAACACCTTCGTGCTCGGCATCCGCTTCTTGATCTGATCGTGCAATTGCTTGCCGCTCATCTGCGGCATGATGACGTCCGTCAGCACGAGATCGAACGGCGGACTATCGGCGATCAATTCCAACGCCGCCAATGCATTGTCTGACTCCTGAACATTGTAACCCGACTCGCGCAAGATCAGCAGCGCCAATGTGCGCACGGATTCATCATCCTCCACCACCAAGATGGATTCCATGCCCGTCGCCATCGGTATCTGCTCGCCATTGGCTGTGGAATCCGCGACCGCATCCGTGCGCGGCAGATAGATTTTGAAGGCGGTGCCAAAGCCCGGTTCGCTATACACACGGATATCGCCACCGCTTTGAGTAACGATGCCGTAACATGTGGCCAACCCCAGACCCGTTCCCTTGCCCACGCCCTTCGTGGTGAAGAACGGCTCGAACAGATGCGCCTTCACCTCATTCGTCATGCCCATGCCGTTATCACAGACAGAGAGCATGATGTAGTGACCGGCTTCCAAGGTGCGATTGCGGGAGCTGGTCTTTTGATCCATCGTCACGTTCTCCGTACTGATGGTCAACTTGCCGCCGCGCGGCATGGCATCGCGCGCGTTCACCGCCAGATTCATGACCACCTGCTCGATCTGTCCACGATCCCCTCTCACATTACCCAAGGAACGGTCAGAAGTGATGAAGAGGTTGATATCCTCGCCGATCAACCGCTGAAGCATCTTCTCCATGCCCACCACCACCTCATTGAGATTGAGGACACGCGGCTGCAAAACTTGTTTGCGGCTGAAGGTGAGCAGCTGATTCGTCAGCGCACCAGCGCGGTCGCACGCCTTCTGCATTTCTGAAATATTTTTTTGAAGCGGACTGCCTTCCAGCTTCGACAGAGTGAGCGCGCAATAGCCGCCCATCACCGTGAGCAGATTGTTGAAGTCATGCGCCACACCGCCTGCCAGACGTCCGATCGCCTCCATCTTCTGCGCCTGACGCAATTGCTCCTCACTGCGTTGTAGCGCCTCGGCCGCACGCTTGGATTCTGTGATGTCCTGCACCGTGCCGAACATTTTGATCGCTTTGCCGCCCTCCATCACAGTTTGGGCGCGACCTTGGATCACCCGTTCCACACCATCCGGCAAAAGTACGCGGTGATCGCACACAAAAGGTTTTCCCGTGCGCAACGATTCCGCCATCGTCACATTCACACGCTCAAGATCTTCCGGATGCACCCGCTCCATGCATATCTCCATGGATAGACCGGCGATTTCAGGAGCATGTCCGTAAAGACGCTTTGTCTCATCCGACATGGAGACGTGCCCTTTGGCGATGTCCCATTCCCAGCTTCCCATACGTGCGATCTGTTGTGCATTGGCCAATTGCGCCTCGCTCTTGCGTAATTGCTCTTCCGCTTGACGACGCTCCGCAATCTCACGCGTCAGATCAGCCGTACGGGTCGCGACCGTTTGCTCGATCTCGTCCTTGGAAAATTCAATCTTGGCCTGCCGTTCAGCCACCAGTCTCATTTCCGTCAGACTTTTCTGGATGGCGATGACGAGGAAGGTCACTTCAAAGATCACCCAGCCTGCATGTTCGAGCGACCGCCAGATCGGCGCGTTCAACACACCGTAAACGGACTGCGGCCAGAAGATGCCGCGAGCGAGATGGTCCACATAGACGATCACCGTGGCTGATGCCAACACCTTCCAATCACGATAAAAAGCCAAGATAGCCAGGGAACCGAAGATGTGGAAGTGCGTCTCGATGCGTCCGCCCGTCAGATGGATCAGCAGCGCCGACATCAGCATCTGCCCCACCGCTACCACATGACGTGTCAACGGTTGTCCGGGTTGAAATTTTGCCAATGCCACCGGCAACACCGTGACGATGCCGCCCAAAATCAGTGCCGCCCATACATGAGGATGGATGCTGCTGTTTTCACCCGACCAGTTCGATGGCGATATCCAGAACACCAGCAACAGGGCAAAGAACCATTGGCAGACCATCAGCTTGGCGAAGAGCAGATCCGTATGCTTGATGATGCTTTGTTGATGCTCGAAAAACAGTTGTCCGGCACGTTGCGAAACGGCCTGCGCCAAGTCGTTCGTTCGAGAGGAGGTGGAGACGTTCATGGGTTCTGGCCCCTTTCGCAACTGAGCATGGAGCAGCCGTAAACCGGCGTTTCATTCAAAGCGGGTGATTTTCCGTCCAGTAACGCAGCGATACTGCTCTCCCCGGCATTGTCCCCCATATGACCGCGTCCGCTCGTGATACCCCCTTTGAAAAGCAATTGCCCCTTCGCATCGTATAACAAAACAGAACCAGATGTTTCAGCGCCGAACAGTTTGGCCTCCCGCCCGTCCACGTCCGCCTGCACAGTCAGACCGGGAATTCTTTCTGCACTGCGCCATAGGTCCGATCGGCTCCAGCTGGCAGGAAAATTCGTCGGCTGGAAGAACCACACTTGGGTATGAACCTTCGTCTTCGTCCGCGCCAGAAGACGATTTAATTCCTCGATCGTCGCTCGCGTGCATGGACACTGCGGATGGGCGAAAAGTATGAGGTTGGCGTGTCCGGAGTCTAATTTGAGGGCAGTCTCAGCGGGCCATCGCGAAGTAATTTCTCCCTCCCCGCCCGGCGTGTTTTCATACCTCAGAACGAGGGCAAAACCTACCCCCACCATCACCAGCCAGAGCAGGCAAATCGCGATACGAATGGTACGAAGTTTGGTCATTTTTAACCGGCGAAACCCTTCTTGCTTTCCTCAAGAACAGATTTTCAAATCACTCATGGATAACTAGTTACACCGGCCCCCGCATCCCAATGGCATCCTACACGGGCGTTCATCGCCACTTCAAGCATGCAATTTCCCGCAGATATGATGCTCCCCATCATTTCGTCATCTTAGGACATGCTCAGTTATCCGTCACTCCGGGTTAACCATCATTTTGGAAGGGCATGGCCCTTTTCCTGACATGATGTATCGTGGTTAAAATTATTTGAGGAACATCTATGCGCTGCATATCTGCTTTGGCTGTCTTGGCTGCGACATTTTTTGCGACTTCATCGGTTCAGGCGGCGGACCACTATAAGATTGATCCTGCCCATAGTAGCATCACTTTTAGTGTACGCCATTTGGGCCTAGCCAATGTGAAAGGCCAGTTCAAGGAATTCACCGGTACCATCACCTTGGATGGCAGCAAGATCACTGAAGCGGCCGGAACGATCCAGGTGCAAAGCATCGATACCGGCGTGAAGCAGCGTGACGACCACCTCCGCACAGCCGATTTCTTCGATGCCACCAAGCATCCCGCCATCACCTTCAAGACCAAGAAGATCGAAACAGGTAAAGACGGTGCCGCCACCTTGATCGCAGATTTCACCATGCGCGGCGTGACGAAGGAATTGAAACTGCCCGTCAAACTTTCCGGCCCTGCCAAAGACCCTTGGGGTAAAACGCGCATCGGTCTGGAAGCCAAGACCAAGCTCAATCGCAAAGACTACGGCATCAATTACCATCAAGCGCTGGAGTCTGGAGTGCTTGCGGTGGCGGATGAAGTGGAGTTGGAGATCAATGCCGAGGCCGTCAAGGAAACGTCCTAGCAGCGGGTTATCCTCCTCCGGCAACCACCACCCTTGCCCAAGTCGGGATTTGGATGGTCGTTTTTCTTCGTATCTTACAGGGCAGGCGATTCCATATCTTTTCACCCAATTTATTCCTGACAGGACGTAACAGGCCGCGTAGCTTCTTCTGAATCTGCACTATGAAATTCACCATAGGTAAGCGCATAGCTATCGGTTATGTCCTCGCAATAGTTGCTTTGATCATCCTGGGATTCACAGTTCACCAAAGCACCCAAGAGCTGGTTCAAAGCAATGAATTCACCAAAGAGACCTATCATTTGCTGCTCGAGGCAGAAGATGTTCTGGCTGATGTCAAAGATGCAGAACTGGGTTTGCGCGGTTATGTTGTGGCCAAGAACGAGCTTTTTTTGCAGCGTTTTGAAGAAGCCACCAATGCCTATAATTTGCACATAAAACACATCAGAGATATGGCGGCCAGCCATCCTGGGCTCAAAGAAAAAGTCGAGGAACTTGACAGGCAGGTCATTGCAAAGCTCGGCAAGATGAGTGTTCTGGTCCAGACTCGCAAAGATTCGGAAACGAATGATGTCACCACCTTTTCCACCACGATCCTGGCGAGCAAAACAGAGCTGGATGGCATAAGGAAATCCGTCAGGGACATAATGGATGAAGGAAACAGAGAACTGGATGACCGCCAGAAAAAGGCGAAAACTTCTGCTGACAACTCCGAGTTGACGATTCTTTGGGGCACGGCCATTGCCACTCTGTTGCTTGTGGTCATCGGCGTCGGGATAACTAACAGCATCTCCAGGCCGCTTGGCCAAGTCACCGCCGTGGCCAACCAGATCGCCACTGGCGACATCAGCGTCGCCATCAACACTACGGCACGCGAGGACGAGATCGGTGAGCTTACCAATGCCTTTGCGCGGATGTCTGTGAATCTGCGCCAAGCTGCTGAAACCACCCGCGAGATTGCCGCCGGCAACCTCACCGTGAGTGTCCGTGCCCTGTCGGAGAAGGATGTCGTCGGCAATGCCTTGGCCGATATGACTAAAAACCTCGGCGGCCTTATCGGCCAGGTTCAACGCTCTGGCATCCAGGTGAACACTTCCGTCGCCGAGATCGCTGCCACGGCCAAGCAACAACAGGCCACCGCCACCGAGATCGCCGGTACAACCGCTGAGATCGGTGCTACATCCCGCCAGATCTCCGCCACCAGCCAGGAATTGGTGAAGACGATGAACGAAGTCGCGGGTGTCGCCGTTGAGACCACTCAACTCGCTGGTGCCGGTCGTCAGAGCCTGAACCGCATGGAAGTCACCATGGGGCAGCTCGTCGAAGCCGCTGGAACCATCAACAGCCGCCTCGCTGTGTTGAACGAAAAAGCGGGCAACATCAATCAGGTCGTTACTACGATCAACAAGGTCGCCGATCAAACGAACCTGCTCTCTCTAAACGCTGCCATCGAAGCTGAAAAGGCTGGTGAATACGGCCGCGGCTTCGCCGTGGTCGCGACCGAGATCCGCCGTCTCGCCGATCAAACCGCCGTTGCTACCTATGACATCGAGCAGATGGTAAAGGAGATGCAGACCGCGGTGAGCGCGGGCGTGATGAGCATGGATAAATTCTCTGAGGAAGTCCGGCGTGGCGTGGATGAAGTCGGCAAGGTTGGCAAGCAACTCGCTCAGATCATCGAGCAGGTACAGGCACTCGCGCCGCGGTTCGACTCTGTGAATGACGGCATGCAGACTCAATCCACCGGCGCACAACAGATCAGCGAAGCGCTCACGCAACTCAGCGATGCCGTGCAACAAACTGCCGAGTCCCTGCGTCAATCGAATGCCGCTATCGAACAGTTGAACGATGCCGCCTCCGGCCTGCGCACGAGCGTGACGCGGTTCAAGGTGTTAAGCTAGTGAGTGATGACGGCCGATCGGCCTCCCATGCTACTGCTTTGTTTTGAAGTCGAAGGTGATGCTTATGGCCTGCCTGCACGGGCCATCAAGCAAGTGCTGCCCTTGGTCCGCCTCAAGCGCCTGCCCGGCGCGCCTGCTGCAGTGGCCGGTCTGCTAAATTATCGCACGCAAGTCATCCCGGTCCTAGATGTGCGCCAGATGCTCGCCGGTCAACCCAGCGTCTTCCGCCTCAGCACCCGCGTGCTCATCGTGGAATGTGCTGCGGCTGTCGGCAGCAATGGTTTGCTCGGCCTCATCGTTGAGCGCGCCACGCACACCTTGTCTGTAGAAGATTCCAAGTTTGATCCCGCACCCGTCCATGTGGCGGACAGTCCGTATCTCGGACCCGTCGCCCAGGTCGATGGCCGGTTGCTGCAACGCGTCGAGCCCGATGCCTTGCTCACCCCCGAGATTGTCGCCGCTTTAACGCAAGCGGCAACCGTTGAAAGCGCATGAACCTCGAAGCTTTCTCCGCCATTCTCCAACGCAGCAGCGGGCTTCAGCTCGATACGGTGGGCCGCCAAGGCGTGCAGAACGCGATCGAGGAACGCTGCCGCCGTCTGGGTTTGGAGAAGCCGGAAGACTATTTGCAGATGCTGGAGCAGGATGGCGAAGAGCGCCAGCGGTTGGTGGAAGTCGCCGTCATTCCCGAGACATGGTTCTGGCGCGATCCTAAAGCCTTTGAAGCACTCTCCAAAATGGCTGTCGAACGCATTGCGCAGAAACCTAATCTGCCAGTTCGTGTGTTGAGCATCCCGTGCTCCACTGGTGAAGAGGCTTACACGATTGTCGCCGCATTGACAGAAGCGGGACTCACAGCGGAACAGTTCGTTGTCGATGCCGTGGACATCAGCCGCAACTCGCTGCTCGCCGCGCAAGCCGCTCTCTATCGCGCCTATTCCTTCCGCAATGTGCCGGAAGTGTTTCACGAAAAATATTTCAAGCGGGAAGGGGACTGTTGGCGCCTCACCGCTGAATGGCGTCAGGCCGTGCGTTTCCGTCAGGGCAACTTGCTGACCATGGAAAATTTCATAGGCACTGCGCCCTATGATTTCATTTTCTGCCGCAATCTGTTGATCTATTTTTCGCGCGAAGATCAGGCGCGTGCCCTGAAAAACCTCACCTCGCTGCTGCAACCGGAAGGCGTGTTCTTCGCCGGACCGGGTGAAGGCGGGGTGATGATGAGTTCCGGCTTTCATCCCTTGCGCATGTCGCATGCCTTCGCCTTCCGCCGCATGTCCGCTGCGGAAGCTCGTAATAGAGCATTAGCCGATGGCGCTCCAGTCCCTGCATCTCCCCAAAAGCCTGCTCCCTCATTGGTGAAAGCCCGCGCAGCGCAGACGACGAGATTGCGACAGGAAGTCAAAAATCCCCCAGCACGTCCGACGGCCTCTCCGCATCCGTCACCAGAGAAAGCAGCTCCCGCGACGGTCGAACCCATTTTGGAGCAAGTCCGAAAAATGGCGGATACCGGAGATGCTACGGGTGCGGAAGAAAAACTTCGCGCCATGCTCGCTGGCGGAAGCAATGACCCTGATGCGTTTTATCTGATGGGCCTGCTGCAGGATGTCCGTGGTGATGCCGTTGGTGCCATCACGAGCTATCGCAAAGTGCTCTATCTCGCGCCGGATCATCATGAGGCCATGACGCATCTTGCGCTCCTCCTCGAATCCCGGGGTGATCATGCGGAAGCTGAACGACTGCATGGTCGTGCCGCGCGTATCCAGAAGAAAACCGGAGCCCGCTCCGCAACCAGGGTTAACGCGTGAGCCGAAATATTTCTGACACAACACCGGTTGCCGGTGAGAAACTCAACAGTTGCTGGAAGAATATCGGCGTCTGGGGCGATCGCAGTTGCCCGGAATTGCAGAAGGTTGGTCATTGCTACAACTGCGGCGTGTTCACGCAGGCCGCCCGACAGTTGCAGGACCGTCCCGTGCCTCCGGATTATCTGGAAGAATGGACGAAGCATCTCGCCCAACCCGCCGTAGATAAAAAACAAGCCACGGTTTCATGGCTCGCCTTCCGCGTCGGTGCTGAACGATTGGCTTTACCGCTGGCTAACGTGGTCGAAGTCACGGAAGAACGCCCCATTCATCATCTGCCACATCGTCGCAATCCCGTGTTGCGCGGCCTGATCAATGTGCGCGGTGAATTGATCGTCTGTGTTTCTCTCGGTGCGTTGCTCGGTGTTGAGCCTGCGAAAGAAGAAGCCAAGTTGCGTCGTCGTGTGCTCGTGCTCCAAGGCCGTCACGGCCGCTATTGCATGGTCGCTGATGAAGTGACCGGCACGCTCGCTGTGGCCGCGAATGAATTGCAGCCTTTGCCCGCCACCTTGAGCCGTGCCCAGGCGCATCATACGGAATCCATGTTGAACCGCGATGGTGTTTGGATTGGTTGCCTGTCTGCGGGCCGTTTGTTTGCCGCTTTAGATGATGTCATCAAATAATGAGCACTGACTTCAATGACATGTCGATGTTCGACCTCTTCCGCATGGAAGCGGAGAGCCAGACATTGACGCTGACGAACCAGTTGCTCGCGCTGGAGCAGGACGCGCGTTCGCCAGCCGCCTTGGAATCCGCCATGCGCGCCGCGCATTCTTTGAAAGGGGCAGGGCGCATCATCGGTCTGGATGCCGTGGTCGCCGTCGCACACAACATGGAAGACTGCCTCGTCGCGGCGCAGAATGGCAAGATAGTGCTCGAACCGGCGCAGATCGATGACTTGCTCGGCGGTGTGGATCTGCTCAACCAGATTGCCAATACGAAGGAAAGTGAGCAATCGCGATGGACGAAAGATTCTCCCGAAGTGACGACGTTCGTGGATCGCATGAGGCAGATCACGAGCGGCAAGAAAGAAACGCCCAAAGCGGAAGCTCCGATCGCAGCTCCTGTCGAGACGGTTAAGCCTGTCGCCGCTCCAGTTGCCTCTGTTCCGCCTTCTCCTGTAACGCCGACACTACAACCTGCCGCCAGTCCGGCAGTGGCGAAGACCGTTGCAGATAAAGAACCTTCTTCGCCCAGCGTGGATGCCGATCGCGCCTTGCGGGTCACGGCGGCAAACCTGAACCGCCTGCTCGGTCTCGCTGCGCAAACACGTATCGATTCCCGTCAATTACCCTCGCAGATCGAGGCCTGCCAGCGCCTGCGTCGCTCGCACGATGACATCTACCGACTGTTGGAGAACATGCGTCTGTCTTCCAGCCAGCAGATGGAGATCGATTCCTCCAATCAGCTTGGCAATGTGCTCACGCAGATCTCGCGCTATCGCGAGCAAGTCATCGAACAACTGACTGAGCTGGATGCCTTAGCACTGCGTCTGGGCAATCATGCGGAACGTCTCTATCACGAAACACTTTCCATCCGCATGCGCCCGTTTGCCGATGGCACGCAAGGCTACCCGCGTCTCGTGCGCGACATCTCGCGTCAGTTGGGCAAGGAAGTGCAGTTCGAACTGCGTGGTGGCGATACCACTGTGGATCGCGAAGTGCTGGAAAAGCTGGAAGCACCGCTCACTCAGCTTCTCCGCAACGCCCTCGATCACGGCATGGAGACACCTTCCGAACGACAATCCAATGGCAAGTCTCCATCCGGCATCATCACTCTCGAAGCCCGTCATCACGCGGGCCGCTTGGAAGTGACCGTTTCCGATGATGGTCGTGGCATCGATCACGATCGCCTGCGGGCGACCGTTGCCGCTCGCGGCCTTTCCGCTGGCGATACCGTAAAAACATTGTCCGAAGCCGAGTTGCTCGAGTTCCTTTTCCTCCCCGGCTTCTCGATGAAGGAACACGTGACGGAGATTTCCGGTCGCGGTGTCGGTTTGGACGTCGTGCGGAACACCTTGCGCGATCTGCGCGGCACCATCCGCATCGTCACCGCGCTGGGCAAGGGCACACGCTTCATCCTCACGCTACCGCTCACACTTTCCATTGTGCGCGTGCTGTTGGTGGAAGTGGCGGGAGAGAAATACGCCTTCCCGCTTGCGAACTTGCAGAACATCTTGCACGTCTCGGCGCAAGACTTGCAAACGCTCGAAGGCCGCACTTGCTTCACGCTGAACGGCACACAGATCGGCCTGCTGTCCGCCCGCCAAGTGCTTGAATTAGATAACGCCGGTTGGCCGGAAACCCTTTCCGTGATCGTCATCGGTTCAGGAACGGACCGCTACGGCCTCGTGATGGACAAAGTGCTTTGCGAAACCGAACTCGTCGTGCAACCGCTTGATCCGCGCTTGGGCAAGGTGCAGGACATCGCCTCGGGCGCATTGACTGAAGAAGGTGAACCAGTGCTCATCTTCGATGTGGAAGATCTGCTCCGCACCGTAGAACGTCTCGTCGGCACCGGCAGCATCGTCGCCGCGACGAAGACGACTGCGACCGCTGCTCGCAGCACCAAGCGGCGTATCCTCGTGGTGGATGATTCTCTCACCGTGCGCGAACTCGAGCGCAAGCTCCTGCTTAGTCGAGGTTATCACGTTGAGGTGGCTGTCGATGGCATGGATGGTTGGAATGCCGTGCGCTCCGGTCATTTCGATCTCGTGCTGACGGATGTGGACATGCCGCGCATGAACGGCATCGAGCTCGTCACGCTCATCAAACGCGACAATCGCTTGCGCGATATGCCAGTGATGATCGTCTCCTATAAAGACCGCGAGGAAGACCGTCGCGCGGGCTTGGAGGCAGGCGCGGATTATTATCTGACGAAAGGCAGCTTCCACGATGACACCTTACTGCAAGCTGTGAGCGACTTGATCGGGGAGGCGAACGCATGAGGATCGCCATCGTCAATGACATGCTGCTGGCTGTCGAAGCGCTTCGCCGCGTATTGACCGCTTCAGGACGTCATACCGTGGCGTGGGTGGCAGTGAACGGCGCGGAAGCAGTGGAAAAGTGTCGCAATGACCGCCCCGACCTCATCCTCATGGACCTCATGATGCCGGTGATGGGTGGTGTGGAAGCCACGCGGCTCATCATGCAGAACAGTCCCTGTGCGATTCTGCTCGTGACTGCTTCGGTAGACAGTCATGTGTCCCAAGTTTTCCAAGGTCTTGGTGTAGGAGCATTGGATGCCGTGAACACTCCTGCGTTGTTCGATGCCGGGAAGAGCATGGAGTCCCAAGCGTTGCTCTACAAAGTGGACATGCTTGCCAAGCAGTTGCTGGCGCGCGGGTATCAACCGCCGGTTTCGACACTTCCGATGGCGCCGCCAGCCCCTAAGCCTGTGGCGGGAATTGTGGTTATTGGCGCTTCCGCTGGTGGTCCTGCTGCGCTTGCCACAGTCTTAGGGCAGCTTCCGTCAGATCTGCCTGCCGGAGTCGTCATCGTGCAACATGTGGATGAGCAATTTACGTCCAGCATGGCCAGTTGGCTTTCCACCCAGTCCCGTTTGCCGGTTCGGCTGGCGCAGGAAGGGGAAAGTCCCGTTCCGGGCGTGGCTCTTTTGGCTGGAAAGTCACAGCATCTGGTGTTTAGCTCTGGACAAAATCTGTTGTATACTGAACATCCAGCCACGGCTATTTACCGGCCTTCGATCGATGTGTTTTTCAACAGCGTCTGCGATCACTGGTCGCGCCGCGTCGTCGGAGTAGTTTTGACGGGGATGGGTAGTGATGGTGCCAAAGGGCTGAAGCGTTTGCGCGAAACCGGTGCGCATACCATCGCTCAAGATCAGGCGACTTCGGCTGTTTACGGGATGCCGAAAGCCGCTGCTGCCTTGGGTGCCGCTGTGGATATCTTGCCGTTAGATGGGATCGCACCGGCGATCGAACGGCAGGTGCGCCGGTGGGCGGCCAATCCGAATTTTTAATGTCATGAGCGTCAACACGGACTTTCAGACCATGGTCTTGCTGGTCGATGACCAGGCCATGGTGGGTGAGGCGATCCGCCGCAGTCTCGCCGGCGAGCCAGACATCAATTACCATTACTGCTCCAATCCGCACGACGCTCTCCAAGTAGCCCTGCAGATCAAACCCACCGTCATCCTGCTCGACCTCATCATGCCTGGCATGAGCGGATTGGACCTCGTCAGGATTTTCCGTCAGGAACCACGCACGAAGTCGATCCCCATCATCGTTCTCTCCACGCGTGAAGAACCGGCTACGAAGAGTGAAGCGTTTGCCGCAGGGGCCAGCGATTATCTTGTGAAGCTCCCCGACCGTGTCGAACTCATCGCGCGTGTCCGTCATCACACGCGTGGTTATGTGAGCCAGTTGCAGCGTGATGATGCGTATCGCGCCTTGCGTGAGAGCCAGCAACAGCTCGTGGACAGCAACACGGCTCTTATTTCTCTGAACCAGAAACTGGAGCAAGCCACACAAGCGAAGTCCGAGTTCCTCGCGAACATGAGCCATGAGATCCGCACGCCGATGAACGGTGTGATCGGCATGACCGCCTTGCTGGGGGATACGGAGCTGACGCTGGATCAGCGCGACTTCGTGGATACCATCCGCAGCAGCGCGGAATCCTTGCTCACAATCATCAATGACATCCTCGATTTCTCGAAGATCGAGTCCGGATTGCTGGAGATCGAGCAACATCCGTTCGAGATCCGCACGTGCATCGAGGAGGCGATGGACCTCGTGGCGCAGAAAGCGGCGGAAAAGCACATCGATCTCGCCTGCCTCATTGAGCCGTCGGTTCCCTTGCAGATAGCGGGAGACGTGACGCGCTTGCGCCAAGTGCTGGTCAATCTGCTGAGTAACGCAGTAAAGTTCACCCCCAAGGGTGAAGTGATCGTACGCGTGCAAGAACGTGGCCCCCTCATCCACTTTTCCGTGCAGGATTCAGGCATAGGCATCCCGGTGGACAAGCAGGACCGCCTGTTTAAATCGTTCAGCCAGGTGGATGGTTCCACGACGCGCCAATATGGTGGAACAGGTTTGGGACTGGCCATCTGCAAACGGCTTACCGAACTCATGGGCGGTGAGATCTGGGTGGAAAGCGTGGAAGGCAAAGGAGCCACATTTCATTTCTTGATCCGCGCCCAAAGTATCGACAGCCACGGAGCAGGGCTGACCCGCCCCGGCCAGATATTGGCAGGCAAACGCATGTTGCTGATTGAGGACCATGCATCATCACGGCTCGCTGTGTTTCAAGCCGTTCACGGCTGGGGCATGCATCTCAGCGAAGCCTCGACTGAGAATGACGCACTCATCGCGCTCGGCCAGTCCCCTCGACCGGATGTGATCTTGATAGACCGGGAGTTGCCCGGAACCACCGCTGAAAGCGTGATCCGCCGTATCCGTTCGCTGCCCGGCGGTCAGCCACTGCCGATCGTTCTCCTGGCGGCGAAACGCCTCAGCCCGGCGGACAAATCGCTTGCCGATCTGGGGGTGCAACTCAGCGTTTCCAAGCCATTGAAGCGTTCGAACTTGCTGGACGTGTTAACACGGGCCTTGGCCAGCAATGAAACGCTCCGGAAAGCGACCGGAGCTGGTGAGATAGACAATAGTTTGGGCAGCCTGATGCCCATGCGCATTCTCCTGGCAGATGACAATGTGGTGAACCTCAAAGTGGGCCAATCTTATCTCCAGCGGATGGGGTATCGTCCGGAACTGGCCAACAATGGCCAGGAAGTCCTCCACGCCTTGGAACAGCATCCCTTTGATATCATCATCTTGGATGTCCAGATGCCAGTGATGAACGGCTACGATGCGGCCCGAGAAATCCGCAGCCGCTATGGTGATGACATCCGTCCGCGTATCATCGCGGTGACGGGTAACGCGATGTCCGGCGACCGCGAGAAGTGTATTGAAGCGGGAATGGATGATTACATCGCCAAGCCCATCCGCCCGAAGGAGCTTGAAGCAGCGTTACGCCGCTGGGGCAAGAGATCCAGCTAAGATCTTTTCAGTGAGTGTTCAGTGGCAATGAGGGCAGCCGCCCGCCGTAAGAACGGGGCTCACATAGGGAATCCCCAGCTCCATTCCCCGCAGGATGAGCAAGACGCCGAGCACCGCAAGGCTGATAGGCACCAGCCTCTGCAGTTTGAGATTCAGCATGCCTTGCAGTTTTCGTCCCGCCAATCCCATGCCCAGCATCACCGGCAATGTTCCCAGTCCAAACAGCGCCATGGAGAGCACACCCGATTGCAGACTGCCCGTTGCCGCCGCCGCAGTGGCCGCCACGTACACCAAGCCGCACGGTAGCAGCCCGTTCAAGGAACCCAGCAGAAAGAGCGAACCAAACGTGCGCTGTTGCAACAGCCGCCCGACGCTGGACTTCAACCACACCACACTCTTCGTGATCGGCAGACCCAAGCCCACCCGCAGCGAAGCCACCAAGCCCAGCAGAATGGCCACGCCTGCCACCAGCGACACCCATTTCTGAAAACCCGCCAAGGCAAAGCTTTGGCCCAACAGCCCAAATACCGCGCCCAGCAACGTGTAAGTCAGGATGCGCCCGAGATTATACAACAAGCGGCCCAGCACGAAATCACCCCGCGTCTTGCCCGCCACTGGCAATGCCAGCGCCAAGGGACCGCACATGCCGGCACAATGCAGGCTGCCGACGAGTCCGAGCATGAATGCGGTCCAAAGTTCCATAACGGTCCCCTTACAGCTTGCCGACCAGCACCACCGATTGATCGAAGTAATACTCCGCCTCGCCCAGTCTCCAGCTCACGCGCAGCTTCCACAGCCCGCCTTTGAGTTCGGAAGCATCGATGCGTTGCAACCCGCTCTCGTTCACCGCCAGCGTCAGCTTCTTGTCTAGGCTGGCATCGGAGGGGCGATACAATTGCACCTCACCCGTCGGTTTGCCGGTCGCATGTTCCGTCGGCAGCTTGAAAGTCAGGCTCGTCGTATCGGTGGTCACCGTGATATCCTGACGCAACTGCGCGGTGCGGTTCACGCGGTCGATCTGCTGCTGATGGCGCAGCTCTTCCTCGTAATAATCCTTCCGCACCAGGTCCATGTTGTTACGCGTGGCTACCACGGCCCAAGCTGTCATCGCTGTGATGAAGATCACGAACCATGCGATGATGGCGTAGGGCCAAGGATTGCGTTTCACATTTTCTGTTTTCATAAAAATCCTTTCATCTCATTTCCTCGGCCCTACAAAAGCTGTTTTCACCGTCTCCAAAAGTTTGCCGTGCGAATACACGCCGATCTCAAGATGCGTGCTGGCTCCGTCCAGATCCTCTTCTTCCAGTTCGATCAGCACGGACGTCTGCGCGGAATTCTCCTTGGGCACGATGAATTCGCCCGCGCCCAGCACTTTCACGGTGCCTTCACTGTTAAGCAACCGCAGCTCTACCGCGATGTCATGTCCCGTCTTGTTCACCACGCGCAGCGTGTAGATGTTGCTGATACGGCCTTCGCCCGCTTTTTGAAAGAGCGAGCCCGGTGCCCGCAGCAAGGCCGTCTCCACATCGGACCGGGTGAACACCAGCACGAGGAACAGCGTGATCAACGCCGTCAGGATGACGGAATACAGCTTCATGCGGGCGGTGAATTTGAGCGATTCCCCTTTCTCGATGCCGTTCAACGAGGCGTAGCGGATGAGCCCGCGCGGCTGGCCCACCTTGTCCATGACGTTGTCGCACGCATCGATGCACGCCGTGCAGTTCACACACTCCATCTGCACGCCGTTGCGGATGTCGATGCCTGTCGGACAAACTGCCACGCATTGATGGCAGTTCACGCAATCTCCCTTGCCTCCCGCCTTGCGTTGCTCAGGCGCTTGCCCGCGCTTCAACGGTGCCCGGCCCTCACCGCGTTTGTAGTCATAGGCGACGACCATCGTGTTCTCATCCAGCAGGGCGGACTGGAACCGGCCATAAGGACAGATGAACGTGCACGCCTGCTCGCGGAACCGCGCGAAGATCGCGAAGAACAGCAGCGTGAACAGGATCATGAACGTCAGCCCCGTCACGTGGTTCCGCGGATCATCGGTGATGATCTGGAACAGCTTGTCGCTGCCCACGATGTAGCTGAACAGCGTATTGCCCACGATGAAGGACAGGACAAAGAACACGCCATACTTGCTCACGCGCTTCCAGATCTTGTGCGGGCTCCACGGCGCGGCGGCGAGCGCCCTCTGCTCATGCGCATCGCCGTCGATCCAGTATTCGATCTTCCGGAAGACCATCTCCATCATCACCGTCTGCGGGCAGGTCCACCCGCACCACAACCGTCCAAACGCCGTGGTGAAGATCATGATGCCCACGAAGAACACCAGCATCGCCACCGCGAAGATGAATGTGTCCTGCGGCCAGAAGATCTGGCCCAGGATGGAGAACTTCCTCTCTACGATGTTGATCATCAGCAGCGGATTGCCGTTGATGCGCACGAACGGGCCGACGAACATGATCGCCAGCAGCACCCAGCTCATCCACGTGCGCCAGCGGAACCATTTCCCATCCACCTTCTTCGCATAGATCCACTGGCGATAGCCTTTCTTGTCTGCTGTGCCGATATGGTCGCGGAAATCAGCAGGGTTGGCCTGCTGCTGAGCGCTGAGAGGATCGTAGGGTTCTTTTGAGGGAATGCTCATACGAATACTCCCGTTGAATCAATGCCCAATGACGAAATCCGAATGGCGAAGAAATGAACAAATGCCCAATGACCAATGCAGATACTTGCACTGAATGTTTGGTGCTTAGTCATTAGACATTCCTTCGTCATTCGTGCTTGGGCATTCGTCATTTATCACTCGAACTCGCTCGGCTTCTCCGGGCCCTTCGGCTGATTCTCCGGCGGTTTCGGATTCGGCGGTTGCGTGCCACGCAAGGTATAGATGTAACTGGCCACGGAGGTGATCTCATCCGGTTTTAGTACGCCGCGCCAGGTCAGCATGCCCTTGTCCGGCACGCCGTTGATGATGACTTTTACCGTGTCCACATAGTTGGAGCCATGGATCCAGAAATCATCCGTCAAGTTCGGCCCCACGATGCCGCCGCCATCGCCACGATGGCAGGGCGCGCAATAGGTGGTGTAAACCTGCGAGCCTTGGCTCATCACGGCTGGCTCTTTGGTGGGAACGAGCGATGCGATGTTAGCTTCGAACTTGGCGAGCGATGCGGTCTTGATCTCATCACCCGCCTTTTGTTCCTTCACATAAGCGGCCGCCTGCAAGTCGCCCATGTTGAACACATGATAGTAAAGCATGTAGCCGATGGAGAACGCCACGCAGATGTAGAAGAGCCACACCCACCAGCGCGGCAGCAGGTTGTCGAGTTCTTTAATGCCATCTGCTTCGTGCTCCAGCAGGATGGGCTGTTTTGGGTCGTTACTCATGGCGTGCCTCCGTGTTCTTGGTGCCGTCTTCCAGCGGAATCTGGCTCATCTGTTTCAGGAAAGGTTTCTTCAGGCACGCCGCATAGATCAGCGCACCGGCGAAGACCGCGAAGAACAGCAGAATCGAGATGATGCCGAAATTCTCGACACCACCGATATGGGTCAGAACATTCTTGATCATAGTTGGCCTTATTAGTTGGAGGGGTTAGGTGCCGGAGTGGTGGCGGCTTGCACCTTGATGTCCGTGCCGAGCCGTTGCAGATACGCGATCATCGCGATGATCTCCTTGTCCGGTTGTGCCTCGACGGAACCGACCTTCAGGTTCGTCACGATGGTATCCGCCTGTTTCTCCAAGTCCTTCAAAGCCTCGCCGTTCTCATAGCCTTCCGGATACGGCACGCCCACCTTGCGCAAGGCGGCGATGCGGGCGGGCAACGCCTTCTTGTCCATCTTCTGCTCCAGCAGCCACGGATAACGCGGCATGATGGAGCCGGGTGACGTGAGGCGCGGATCATCCATGTGATTGTAGTGCCACGCATCTGGATACTTCGCACCGACGCGATGCAGGTCCGGACCCGTACGCTTGGAGCCCCACAGGAACGGATGATCATAAACGAATTCACCTGCCTTCGAATACTCGCCGTAACGCTCCGTTTCCGAGCGGAAAGGCCGGATCATCTGTGAATGGCAACCTACGCAACCCTCGCGGATGTAGATGTCACGCCCCAGCACTTCGAGCGGGGTGTAAGGTTTCACACTGGAGATCGTCGGCACGTTCTCCTTGATGAGATACATCGGCACGATCTCCACCAGTCCACCGATGGCCACCGCGACGAGTGACAGCACGGTGAGTGTGATGGGTTTGGCTTCCAGCCAGCGATGCTTCCACGGATCTTGCTCCGCATGCAACTCGTGACCGGCATTGCGCGGAGCCGCTTGCGCTTCCACTTCCGGCACGAACACACCGGACTTGGCCGTCTTCCACAGATTGTAGGCCATCAAGAAAGCGCCCAAGATGTAGAGCAGACCACCCACGGCACGCAGTACGAACATGGGGATGAGCTGGATGACCGTCTCCAGGAAGTTCGCATACTTCAGGAAGCCTTCCGGCGTGAACTGCTTCCACATCAAACCCTGTGTGATGCCGCTCCAATACATCGGGATGACGTAGAACATCATGCCCGTGAGCGAGATCCAGAAGTGCCAGTTCGCCAGCTTCTTGGACCACAGCGGCGTATTATACAGGCGCGGGAACAGCCAGTAGAGCATGGAGAACGTAAGGAAGCCGTTCCAGCCCAGCGCGCCCGTATGCACGTGCGCCACGGTCCAGTCTGTGTAATGCGAGAGGGAGTTCACGCTCTTGATGGAGAGCAGCGGGCCTTCGAGCGTGGCCATGCCGTAAGCCGTGAGCGCCACGACCATGAACTTCAACATGGGTTCCTGACGCACCTTGTCCCACGCACCGCGCAGGGTGAGCAGACCATTCAACATGCCGCCCCAGCTCGGCGCCACGAGCATCACGGAGAACACCATGCCGAGGGATTGCGCCCAGTCCGGCAACGCCGTGAACAGCAAGTGATGCGGTCCCGCCCAGATGTAGATAAAGATGAGCGCCCAGAAATGGATGATGGAGAGACGATACGAGAACACTGGGCGCTCGGCCGCCTTCGGCAGGAAGTAATACATCAGGCCGAGGTAAGGCGTGGTGAGGAAGAACGCCACGGCGTTGTGCCCATACCACCATTGCACCAGCGCATCCTGCACACCCGCATAGATCGGATAGCTCTTGAAGGCGCTGGCAGGAACAGCCAGCGAGTTTACGATATGCAGCATCGCGACAGTCAGCGCCGTGGCGATAAAGAACCAGATGGCGACATACATGTGCTTCTCGCGCCGACGCAAGATGGTGCCCATCAAGTTCACCGTGAACACGACCCACACCAGCGCGATGGCGATGTCGATCGGCCATTCCAGCTCCGCGTATTCCTTGCTCGTGGTAAGACCAAGCGGGAGTGTGACGGCGGCGGCCACGATGATCGCGTTCCAGCCCCAGAAATTGATCCAGCTCAACGTGTCATTGAACATGCGCGCCTTGCACAGCCGCTGGAGCGAGTAGTAGATGCCCATGAACATGCCATTGCCCACGAAGGCAAAGACCACGGCATTCGTATGCAGTGGCCGCAGGCGGCCGAAGCTCACGAACTGCAGTTGCAGGTTGGCTTCCGGCCAGAAGAGTTGCACGGCCGCCAGCAAGCCGGCGCTCATGCCCACGATGCCCCATATCACGGTGGCGATCGCAAAGGCGCGGACGATCCGGTTATCGTATTTAAACGTTTCCAGGTTCATGTTCAGTCTTTTCAGGTTTGGTCGCTAAATCGTTTTTCTTCACCGGTTTGCCCGGCTCATCCAGCAGCACACGCATGGAAGGCGTGGCCGTATCCTCGTACTGACCGCTACGCACCGCCCACACGAAGGCGAGGAGAAAGCCGGTGGCGGCGATGATGCTCAGCGGGATCAATAGAAAGATGACGCTCATCGGATTTCCTCCATGGTTGCGCCGATACCTTCGCGCTTCGCCATCCAGCCGGTCATCAGGCACGCAAAGCCCACTACGGTGATAGAACTTACCGGCATCAAGATCGCGCACACGACGGGCGAGAGCAGACCTTGCACGGCCAAGGCCAGGCCGATGACGTTGTAAGCAGCAGATACGAGAAAACTGGCTTTGATGACCCGCACCGCGCTCTTCGCGAAGCGCAAGATGGCATCGATGCGTGGCACCAATCGCGCGGAGAGAATCATGTCGCTGGCCGGTGAGAAGGCGCTCATGTCTTCCACTACCGCCACGCCCACATCGCTCTGCTTCAGTGCCCCGGCGTCATTCAATCCATCACCCACCATCATCACCGTCTTGCCGCGCTGCTGCAGGTCACGGATGAAACCGAGCTTGTTCAACGGGCTTTGGTTGAAATGCAGATGCGCCTGCGCACCGAAGATCTCCGCGAAACGGGCCCGCTCGCGTTCATTATCACCACTGAGCAGCGCCAATTCATAATGGCTCGAGAGATTTTGGATAAGCCGGTCCGTCTCCGGGCGCAACGCGTTCTGCAACACATAGCAGCCACGATACTGGCCGTTGATGGCCACATGGATGACGCTGCCGCTTTCCGCCGCCGCACTCGCCACCCTTAGTCCGCGTGATTGCAACCATGTGGCCGAGCCCATCCAGATCTCCTGCCGGTTGACCTGGCCTTCCATGCCGCATCCGGCTGTCTCCAAGAAGGACCGCACGGTATCTGGGAAATGATTGCCCGCGATGGCATGCCCCAGGCGCACCGCCAACGGATGCGTGCTGTGCCGCGTCATGGAGAACAACGCCCGCTCCTCGGCTTCGCTCAAGGGAGTGCCGTGAAACTTCACCAGACCACCACCGACAGCCGTCAAAGTGCCCGTCTTGTCGAACACGATTGTGTCCACGCGAGCGAGCCGCTCGATGATGCCCGCGCTCTTCAGGAAAGCGTTCCACTTCGCCAGCCAGCGATGTGCCGTGCCAAGCGTGAACGGCGCGGCCAGCGCCAAAGCACAGGGGCAAGCGACGATAAGGACCGCTGTGAACGACTTCAAAGCGAGCGACGGATTGAAGACCGCCCAATACGCCGCCGCCCCGAGCGCAATGGCCAGCACCAGCTTCGTGAAACGCTGGCTGTATTCGTTCGTGAGATTGTCGAGGCTGTCGCGGTCTTCTTTGCGGAAGGCCTCCTGGTTCCAGAGCGAGGTCAGGTAGCTTTGCGAGACCGCTTTTACTGTCTCCACTTCGATGGCCCCGCCGATCTGGCGCCCGCCGGCGTAGATATAGTCGCCGGTCTGCTTCTCCACCGGTTCCGATTCGCCGGTGACGAAGCTGTAATCGATCACCGCCGGTCCCGCGACCAGCCGCGCATCAGCAGGGATCAGTTCGCCATTGCGCAGGATGAGATGATCACCCGTCTGGATCTGCGAGAGCGCGATGCGTTCTTCCATCTTGCCTTTCCGCACCACTGAGAGCGGAAAGAACGACTTGTAATCCCGGTCAAACGCCAGCCGGTCATACGTCTTCTGTTGAAACACACGACCGCTCAAGAGGAAGAACAGCAGGCCCGCGAGCGAATCGAAGTAGCCTTCACCCGTCCCACTCACGACCTCATATGTGCTCTGCAGGAAGATAGCGACGATGCCCGCCGCGATTGGCACCTCGATGGTCAGCAGCTTCTGGCGCAGGCTCACCCATGCCGCGCGCCAGTAATCTTGCGCACTGTAGATCACCACGGGCAGCGAGAGTGCCAGGCTGAACCATCCGAATATTCTGTGAAAGTAAGGTTCGCTCGCGCTGTCGAGACCGAGATAGGAGGCCAGACTGAACAGCATCGTGTTGCCGAACGCAAAACCCGCGATGCCGACTTGCAACCACAGCTTGCGGCTCACGATGCCCTTGGGCCGCGCTTCGAGGTCCGCCAGTTTCAGTTCCGGCTCATAGCCGAGTGACGCCAGCAATGTCACCACTTCGCTCAGCTTCACCTGATCCGTCGCGAACGAGAGCGCGATCTCCTTACGCGGGAAATGGACGCGCGCTTCGCCGATCTGCGGATTCAGCCGGTAAAGATTTTCCAGCAACCACACGCAGGCGATGCAATGGATGGCCGGGATGCGGAAGGTGATACGCGTGATACGTTCATTGCTGAAATCCACCAGGCGCTCGCGCACCGCCGGTTCATCCAGATACTGGTATTGCTCCACCTTGGCCGGTCCGCCGATGCGTACGCCCGCATTCTCGCTCAACTCGTAGAAGTTACCGAGACCGTTCTCGGTGAGCAGTTCGAACACCAACTGACAGCCTTGGCAGCAGAAAACATGGTTTTCTCTTGTCAGAGGATCAGCGCCGCAAGTTGTGCCGCAGTGAGTGCATGTCGTGTCGTTCAAAAGCGTCAGTGCTGTCGCTTCTGGTGCAGTCGTCTTGGCTAAGTCGTTCGGCATTCTTTGGTCTTCACTGGGAAGACAAAACTAGCTATCGGACAAAATGGATTTAGGGGCTTATCTATTTTTGCTTGGCATTGTTCATTTGTGGTTAATTAGAAAAACTGATTTAAATACGGTTAATTGATGCGGACAACTACTACGGGGAGAATTCACTTTCCAATGGGCTGATAAAACGCGCAGGTTTGTCCGCACGTGTTATGATACGTTCTGCCGACCAGGCCAATCTCCTGCCACTCATGCAAACTATTGGATTACATCATCTTAAGGGGCGGTTGGCCGGGGCGGTCGCCATTCTGATTTCATTGGTTTCGTTGCCAGTGTCTGGGCAGGTAATGGCTGTTTCCAAACCCACGCGTGCAAATGTTTCTTACGGCAAGCACGCGCGTCAGGTATTGGATTTTTATCAGGCGGAGGGGAAGCAGCCGCAGCCATTGCTATTCTTCATCCATGGCGGCGGTTGGATGAACGGTGACAAGGCGAACCCTGATTTTCTCGCGAAGTGCCTGGAGTCTGGCATCTCGGTGGTGTCGATCAACTATCGCTTCATCCCTGATGCCATCGCAGATAAGATCGATCCTCCTGTGAAGGCCTGCTTGGACGATGCCGCCCGCGCGTTGCAATTCGTCCGCAGCAAAGCGACGGAATGGAACATCGACAAAACGCGCATCGCCGGATGTGGCGGTTCCGCTGGCGGCTTTACTGCTCTGTGGCTCGCGTTTCATCCGGAGCTGGCGGATCCGAAAAGTGATGACCTGATCGCTCGCGAATCCACACGACTGACGTGTGTGCTGACTTTTGTGCCGCAGACATCTCTCGATCCACAACAGATGAGGGACTGGATCCCGAACAATGATTATGGGCATCATGCGTTTGCCTTGCCGAGCATGGCGGAGTTTATGAAGCAACGGGAAAAGCTGATGCCTTGGATCAAAAGGTTATCCCCTTATGAACTGGCCACGGCGGATGATCCCCCGGTCTTGCTCTTCTACGATTCAGTTCCAGCACTGGGGCAACCGCACAAAGATCCGCCTCATTCAGCAAATTTCGGCGCGGGTCTTGCAGTGAAACTCAAGCAAGTGGGGGTCAGTCACGAATTCAACTACACGGGTGCAACGGGATTGAAGTATCCCGATCTGTTCAGCTTTTTGACGGACAAGCTCAAAATTTCTCCGGCCAGATAACGGAATACAGGGAGAAAAGTTCTCTCCGGTTTGCATTTTACGAAAATGCGTGAACCTTATGGCCGGCGTGAAATAGGCTGTGCAACAAAGAGGTTAATTCCGGCTTTTTTTGAAATTGCGGGTTGTCTGGAACAGTAATCCAGAATAAACAGGGAGCTTGATGCTGGGAAAAATTCTATTGGTAGAAGACAGTGAAACTGATGCTATTCTGATAAAATCTTCCTTAAATAAGGTTTATTCGGATGTGCAACTTCATGTAGTCAGGGACGGCCAGCAGGCGATGGATTACCTGTCTGGCCTGGGTAAGTTTACGGATCGGGAAAAGTATCCTTTTCCCCAGCTTGTGTTATTGGACCTCAAGTTACCTGGTATTTCCGGGCTGGAAGTCTTGCGGTGGATACGTTCCACTCCGGCGCTTGCGGGATTGATCATCGTGGTGCTGACTTGTTCTGATTTTCCCGCAGATACGACCCAAGCGTATAATTTGGGTGCCAATTCGGTGCTGCGCAAACCCTCTTCAGGGGGGGACATGGCGGCCTTGTTGAAGTCCATCATAGATTATTGGGCGAGGAGAGAGTGAGGGTTGCGTCTGATTTCAGATGCTCGATTTAGGCATGGTGGATCGTTTCCTGAGAGCGTCAGCTTTACCTTGGGGCCGGGTTTTGCCATGCTGTGAACCAGCCCATGAAATCCATCGCTCTGTCCTGCACATTGCTGCTAAGTCTCAGTCTGCAATCTGTTTTCGCGGCGGATGCCAAAGGCCCCGCTGCTGCCACTCCTGCCAATACCAGCACGAATGTACCGGCATCGCCGACGCGCACGAAGGATAATGTGGAGTTCATCATCGGGCCCAATTACGCGAATGCGCCGGAGTTAACGGTGAAAGAAGGCGTGCCGAAGGGGAAGATCCATGAGTTCACGATGGATTCCACCGAGAGCAAGATCTATACGGGCATTGCGAAGAACCAGCCGCCGCCGGTCCCTTACAAACGCAAGGTGGCGGTGTATGTGCCCGCTCAATACAAGCCGGGGACAGCCGCCCCGTTCATCGTGGCGCAGGATGGCTTGGGGTATATGAACACGTTGCCGAAGGCGTTGGATAATCTGATCCATGAAAAGCGTGTGCCGGTGATGATTGCCATTATGATCAATTCCGGCGGTGGTGATTCCAAGGGCAGCCAGCGCGGTCTGGAATACGATACGATGTCCGGCCTTTATGCTGAGTTTGTGGAGAAAGAAGTGCTGCCGCGGATCGAGAAGGATTACAATCTGAAGTTCACGAAAGACCCGGAAGGCAGGGCGACGATAGGTGGCAGCTCCGGTGGTTCAGCGGCACTCTCCATGGCATGGTATCGGCCGGATCTGTATCATCGTGTGCTGACGTACTCCGGCACGTATGTGGACCAGCAATCGCCGAAGAGTGTAGTGACACCACGCGGTGCCTGGGAGTATCACGCCACGCTTATCCCGAACAGCGAGCGCAAGCCGCTCCGCATCTGGCTGGAGATCAGTGAAAAGGATAACGGGTGGAATCGCGATGAGGCGTCCTTGCATAACTGGGTGATGGCAAACCAGCGCATGGCGGCGGTGCTGAAGGCGAAGGGGTATCAATACCGCTATGTGTTCGCGGAAGCAGCCGGCCATACGGATGGACGGGTGACGCGGCAGACGTTACCGGGGGCGCTGGAGTGGTTGTGGGAGGGGTACAAGGGGAAGTAGTCCGCTTTTAGTGGAGCGCGGCTCTCCGAGCCAAGATACGAATTACAATTGCTGTCGTCTTTTTTAGGGACAACTGACTATCGCGGCTTGCTGCGACTCAGAGAGTCGCGCTCCGGGGGATTACGGTTTAGAGCGTTCTTGGGCGTAGGCTTCAAACTTTGCTTTGATTTCATCGCGGACGCGGCGGAAAACCTGCATCTGCTCTTCTTCGGTGCCGGTGGCGTGGGCAGGATCGTCGAAGGGCCAGTGGTAGCGATTCACCTGTCCGGGATAATGCGGGCAGACTTGGTCGGCTTTGCCGCAGACGGTGATAACGGTTTCCACGGGTTGATGCAGAAACTCGTTCATGCTTTTGGAGCAGTGGTGGGAGATGTCGATGCCGATTTCGGCGAGGGCTTTGATGGCGAGCGGGTGGACGTAGCCTGCGGGTTTGGAGCCAGCGCTTTCCACATTGAGGATATCACCGGCGACATGGCGCAGGATGCCTTCGGCCATGTGGCTGCGGCAGGAGTTGCCGGTGCAAAGGATGAGGACGGTGGGTTTGGTAGCGGACATAATTTTATCCAATTAGCAGCATTTGGTTTTCTCCAGCTTGGGAAGCTGAGGGAGAACAAAGTTTTTCGAAGTCTTGGGAGAAGGCGTGCAGTATTCTTTGGCTAGACAATCGGTGTGGCGAATGCCCAGTTGCACCAAGAGAGCGTTTTCATCTGTAGCAATGGAAGAGATGGGGAATTGCGCGATGAAGGGGGCCTCATATTCAAAATCAACGGACAGATCATCTGCTCCCATAACTGATGCGGCTTTATCCAAGACTTTAAGCAACGTTCCAGCGCTGATACGGTGCTCGGTGTCATCGGCGAACCAGATCTGCATGCGGCAGGTGGATTCCTTTCGCACGGTGCCGCCGCAATCGATGAAGTGTTTGTCGATGCGAGCGACTTCCGTGATGTGCGCGTGAGGCGGAATCTTGGTGCCGGTGGGCAGGGCGAATTGGAGCGCCTTGTCCGGATGCTGGCTCAAAGTTTTTTTGAATTCTGAAAGGTGCATAATGATTCAGTTCTTAGGGAGTGTGGATGCGGGAGTCGCGCAACAACCTGCGCAGCAGCCCGGTTCGCGGATGAGGCGGCAGCTTAATATGGCCAATGCGGCTCCTAATGAGGGTGCCAAGAGGTAAACCCAGAGGTGCTGTAAATTCCCGCTGATCAATGCGGGGGCGAGAGAACGGGCTGGATTCATCGATGCGCCGGAGACGGGGCCGCCGAACATGGCTTCCAAGGCGACGACGGAGCCGATGGCGATTCCGGCGGTGACTCCTTTTTCTTTCGCGCCGGTGGAGACGCTGAGGATCACCAGCATGAGAAGCCATGTCATGATGAATTCGAGCACGAAGGATTGGAGCGGTGAGCCGGTGGGCAAAGTGGCGCCGAGAGTCGGATGCGATGGGAAGAGGAATTTTAAAGTCAGACTCGCGAGCAAAGCGCCGGCAACTTGGGCGGTGATATAGGGCAGCACGGCGGATTTTTCGAAACGACCGGCGAGCCAGAAGTTTAGGGTGACAGCGGGATTGAGATGTGCGCCGGAGATATCGCCCAAGGTGTAGATGAGGGCAAGGACGATGAATCCGAAGGAGAGGGCGATGCCGGGGTGGGTGATGGTGCCGCCGGAAACTTGATTGATCATGATCGCGCCGCAACCGGCGAAGACGAGGGCAAAGGTGCCCATGAGTTCGGCGAGGGCGGCCTTTGAAGACCAACACAGCCAAGCTGGAATCCGAGCACCCCTCACCCCGGCCCTCTCCCCTCCGAGGGGCGAGGGAGATGGGGCATTTTGGGCGTATTGTTCGCCTGTGGGTTGTTGGTCAGATGATTTCATGGGGCAAGTCAGGAGCAGCAGGCGGAGACGATCTCGTCGGCTTTGTTGCTGACTTTGTTAAGGCGCTTCAGGTCGCGTTGGAAAACGGGTTCGGATTTCGCGTTCTCGGCGAGGGCGTCTAGCTGGGAGCGGATGGTTTTACCGGGTTTTTCAACCAGTTCGTAGATGACCCAGTTTTTGTGTCGGCGGTTGGTGACGAGGCCGTTGGTGCGCAGGGCGGAGAGGTGCTTGGAGATCTTCACCTGCGGTTCGCCGAGCACATCTTGGAAATGGCAGACGCAGAGTGGACCCTGGATCAAAAGATTCAGGATGCGCAGGCGGGTTTCATCGGCCAGCAGGCCGTGGAGCTTCGCAAGCTTCATGCGAAAGCTATATGCTCTAAAAAGAATATTCTGTAAAGAGAATATAGGTATGTTTTTTTGCAGGCCGCTTCAGGGCTGACCGGGGAGGATTGGAGGGGGTATTTGAAGTTTGTGTTTCTCCGGGGTTTTTGGTTATGGTCGCAAGGTTTTCGCAGAGAGCTCGAGATTGTATGAGTGTCCAGGCGCACAACATTCCACAGGCGGATGCCGCAACCGAGGTCAAACGTTTGCAGGCGGAATTGGCGGAGGCGAACCTGCGCTGGCAAAGGCTGGCGGCAGAGTATTCAACGAATGAAGCCCGGCAGCGCACGCTGGCGCGGTTGACGCATCAGCTTTCGGGAACGCGGGATGAGACGGAGGCAGCGCGGCTGCTGGAATGCGCCTGCCGCGACCTGTTTCATTACGATGCCTTTCTCCTGGATGCCTACGACGAGGATTGGAACGTGGTGAAGAACACGCTCTGCCTGGACACTGTCGATGGCGTCCGTCAGGAGGTTGCTCCCGCGTTCACAAACAGGGAGCCGGGGGCCTTGGCGCTGAAAGTGATCAAGGAGGGGCCGCAGTTGATCCTTCGCAAGCCGGAATCGCTGATGGATGAGGGTTTGCAACCTTTTGGTGACAAGGCGCGCCGGTCCATGTCGCTCATGTTCGCGCCGGTGCGCAATGGCGGAAAAGTGTTGGGGACGCTTACGGTGCAGAGCTACCGGTTGAACGCCTATATGCAGTCGGACCTGGATCTGTTGCAGGTGACGGCGGATCTTTGCGGAGGGGCATTCGACCGCATCCGCACGGAGATGGAGCTGCATGCGCGCGAGCAGCAGTATCACGAGATCGTGGAATCCACACAGGAAGGTGTGTGGGTGACGGATGCCTCCGGAGTCACCACGTTCGTCAACCGCCGGATGGCGGAGATGATGGGGTATGAGGTGGAGGACATGCTGGGCAGGACGTCTTTCGATTTCATGTTTCCGGAGAACCAGCAGAGGCCGTCGAATTTGGAGGAAGAGAGGCGCAAACCGCACCGGCAACTGGATCTGCGTTTGCGCCGCAAGGACGGTGCAGAGCTGTGGGTGCTGGTGACGGCGAATCCTATGCTTGATCCGGGAGGCAAGTTCTCCGGTACGGTGGGGTTGCTGACGGACATCACGGAGCGCAAGCGGGTGGAGGAGGAGTTGAAGGAATCAGATGCGCGATTCCACTCATTCATGGACAATCTGACGGGGTTCGCCTTTATCAAGGATCATGAGGGGCGCTATTTGTTTGTGAACAGCGAGTGGGAGCGCACTTTCGGAAGACGTCTGGCGGAGATCAAAGGGCTGTCCGATACGGACCTGTTTCCACAGGCACCGGCCGCTGTGTATCAAGGCAGCGATGTCCAGTTGCGGGCAAAAAAGCAGCCGATCCAGATGCTGGAGACCATCTATCATGGGGCGGAGCCACGAGAATATCTGGTGAACAAGTTTCTGGTGCCGGGCGATCGGGAGGGCGAGGAATTTATCGGCGGCATCGCGGTGGATGTGACGGAGCGAATACGGATGCAGCAGCAGCTCAGGGCTGCGGAAGCGAGATCGACAGCCATCTTGAATTCGGCCCTGGATGCGGTGGTTACGATCGATGAGCAGGGCTGTGTCATCGAGTTCAATCCGGCGGCGGAAAGGATGTTCGGTTATAAGAGTGCAGATGTGATCGGACAGCGCATGGGTGATCTGATCGTGCCGGAGGAGTTGCGTGAACGACATCAGCAGGCGCTGGAACAGTGTGCGCGTACGGGCGAGGCGAAAATTTTAGGGCGATTGATTGAGTTGCCAGCAGTGCGGGCGGACGGGACGCGATTCCCGGCGGAGCTGACGATCAACAAGGTGGAGCATGGGCCAAAACTGATGTTCACCGGGTTCATCCGTGACATCTCGGCGCGCAAGGAGGCCGAGCAGGAGATCAGGCAGTTGAATGCCACACTGGAGCGGCGGGTGGAGGAGCGGACAAAGGAATTGGAGGTCACGAACAAGGAACTGGAGTCTTTCTGCTATTCGGTCTCGCATGACTTGAGAGCTCCTTTGCGGGCGATCGACGGGTTCAGCCAGGCTTTGGAGGAGGATTACGCAGCGATGCTCGATGCGTCGGGGAAGAATTATCTGGACCGTGTGCGCAAGGCGACGAAGCGCATGGCGGTGCTGATCGATGACCTGCTGGAATTGTCCCGCATCACGCGGGCGGAATTGAAGATGATGGATGTGGACCTGACACAGATGGCGCGCCAGGTGAAAGAAGAGCTGGAGAACGGCCAGCCAGATCGCACGGTGGAGTGGGTGATCGCCCCGGAGATGAGGGTGTGGGGTGATCCGAGGCTGTTGCGCGTGGCGCTGGATAATCTGCTGGGCAACGCGTGGAAGTTCACGCGTAAAAAAGAGAAGCCGCGTATCGAGTTCGGCCTCATGCAGCAGAAGGGGAGCACAGTCTACTTTGTGCAGGATAACGGGGCGGGTTTTGACATGAATTATGCGGGCAAGCTGTTCGGGGCTTTCCAGCGGCTGCATAGCGCGGAGGAGTATGAGGGCACGGGAGTTGGGCTTGCGAATGTGCAGCGAGTGATCCATCGTCATGGGGGAAACATCAGGGCGGAGGCAAGGGTCAACGAAGGGGCCTCATTTTATTTCACACTATCAGAACCGGAGAAAAGGGCATGAACGAAAAACAGATATTGCTGGTGGAGGACAATCCGGATGACGTGGAGCTCACGCTCAGAGCGTTCAAGAAGAACCACATCCTGAACTGCCTGCAGGTGGTGACGGATGGCGCGGAGGCGCTGGACTATCTTTTCGGCATGGGGAAGTTCGCCGGGCGGGATACGAGCTATCAACCCACAGTCATTTTGTTGGATCTGAAGCTGCCGAAAGTGGATGGCATGGAAGTGTTGAAGGCCATCCGGGGAGATGCGCGTACCAAGCTGATACCGGTGGTCATCCTGACGTCATCCAAGGAGGAGGTGGACATCGTGAACGGTTACTCGAACGGGGCGAACAGTTATATCCGCAAGCCGGTGGAGTTCGAGAAGTTCATCGAGGCAGTGGGGCAGTTGGGGTTGTATTGGTTGCTGTTGAATGAGAAGCCGAGAGGATAAGGGCTCCACTTGGTTCTGTGCCCGAATGGCCAGGTTGAGCATGGTCGGAGCGGTGGTGTGACTCGCCAGACCACATGAAAAGGAATGAGAAAATAATCGGGTATAGCCTGGCGTTATCCGTGTTTGTTTTCTGGCTGATAGGGGCAATCGCCGAACGACATGACCCAAGGGTGGATGGTTTAGCGTTGAGCGACTGGTTGCGGCATCTGAACTATGAGGTGCTCTCGCCTGATACGCGGACGAACCGTGTGTGGGCTGCTGAGTCGGTGAGGAAGGCAGGTTCCGAGGCGGTCCCGCTGCTGCTGGAATATCTGGCGATGGATGAAAATTCCCGCAGTTATAAGATCAAGGAGAAGATCGCCAAGGTCATGCGCATCGACATCATGCATCCAATCTACCAGCGATGGGATGCGGTCACGGCTTTTAAGATATTGGGCACAAACGGTCAGGCTGCAGTGCCGCAGTTAATACTGATGCTGGAGGATACAAACCGGATGGAGTATGCGGCGATGTGTCTGGGGTGGGTGCGCGCTCCGGGAGCATTGATGATATTTACCAATCTTTTGAATGAGGCTGATGTGGAGAAACGCAAGACGGGTCTTTATGGTTTGGGTGCCTTGGGAGAGGCTGCGAGGCCGGTATCTCCACAGATCATTGCCATGGCGCAGAATGAAACGAACTATATCACCCGCATCGTCGCCATCGAGGCGCTGAGCGAAATCGGTCCGGCTGAGCAGGTCATACCATTGCTGACGCAAATAACGAAGACGGATACAAACGGCACAGTCCGCTTGTATGCAACGAGAGTTGTGGGGAGCTTCTATCGGGAGCCGGAGAAAGCTAGAACAGCTCTTAAGGCAGCAGAGCAGGACAAGGATCAGATGGTTCGTGATGGTGCCGAAATCGGGCTAAAAGCGCTGGAGGAAGCGATAGCAACGGAGGAGTTGAGAGTGATCTGGAGAGAAAACTACCCATGAGTCCATCTGCATATGGTGCCAGTGCGCATGCCTGCCGCTTTAGAGCGGCTTAAAACCGCTCTAATCGAACATTTTGCCGGGATTCAGGGTGCCGTGGGGGTCGAGGGCTTTGCGGAGTTCGCGCATGACGCGCATCTGGGCGTCGCCGGCGAATTTGGGCAGAAAGGATTTCTTGGCCATGCCGATGCCGTGCTCGCCGGTGATGGTGCCGCCGAGGCGGATGGCTTCTTCGAAGATCTCTTTGAAGGCTTCTTCCACGCGGTGCATCTCGTCTTTGTTCCGCTCGTCCGTGAGGAAGGTGGGGTGCAGGTTGCCATCGCCCATGTGGCCGAAGGTGCCGACGCGCAGGTTGTATTTTTTGGCGATGGCTTCGACGAAACGGATCATGCGGCCGAGTTCGCTGCGCGGGACGGTGGCGTCTTCGAGGATGGTAGTAGGCGAGACGCGGGCGAGCGCGGAGAAGGCGGAGCGACGCGCACTGGCGAGGCGGGTGGCTTCGGCATCGTCCTTCGCCACGATGACTTCCAGGCAACCGCATTCGCGGCACTTGGCTTCCATCTTCTCGGCTTCTTCGGCGACGACGGCGGGGTGACCATCCGTCTCGATGAGCAAAAGCGCTTCGCAGTTCAGCGGCAGGCCGATCTTCGCGTAATCTTCCACGCAATGGATGGTCATGCGATCAAGGAATTCGAGGGTGCAGGGAATGATCTTCGCGGCGATGATGGCGGAGACGGCTTCGGCGGCCTGGTCCATGCGCGCGAAGGTGGCGACCATCGTTTTCTTCGTCTGCGGTTTCGGGATGAGGCGCAGCAGGACTTTCGTGATGACGCCGAGCGTGCCTTCCGAGCCGATGAAGAGATCGCGCAACGAATAACCGGCGACGTCTTTCACACACTTGTTGCCGGTCCAGAGGATTTCGCCATCGGGTAAAACGACTTCGAGACCCATGACGTAGTTGCGCGTGACGCCGTATTTCAAACCGCGCAACCCGCCGGAGTTTTCAGCAACATTGCCGCCGATGGTGGAGATGCGCATGGAGCCGGGATCGGGCGGGTAAAAGAGGCCGACCTTCTCGGCGGCTTCAGCAACCTTCACGGTGGTGATGCCGGGCTCGACGAGGATGGTGAGATTGGCTTCGTCCACTTCGAGAATCTTATCCATGCGCACGGTACACATGACGATGCACTCGGGCGAAGGGAGGCTGCCGCCGCTGAGGCCGGTGCCGGAACCGCGGGTGACGACGGGGAGACGTTTGGTGTTCGCGTATTTCAGCAGGGCGACGATGTGGTCGGTGCTCTCCACGAAGGCGACGCAGCCGGGCATCTGAAGCATGGCGGCGGTGCCATCGAAGGCGTAAGGGATGAGGTCTTCCTTCTTGGTCAGGACGTTCTGCGGACCGACGATGGCCTGCAAGGCGTGCAGATGTTCAGCGGAGAGCGACATAGATTGCTGCCGCAAAGGATGAAGTATGAATTATGAAGTATGAAGAGGAAATTTTAGGATATTCCCAACGTGTATTTCACCTTCCGTGAGGATCTGGGCGCGTAAGCCGCCTTTGTGGACGAGGCCGCGGAGGACTTCGGGATGCGTTTGTTTGGCGAGGTAGTTGCAGGGTTCGCAGAGGCGGAGGCCGCGCAGTTTCACGGAGCCGACCATGAACTCTTGGCCAACGAGGGTGTTTAAATCCATGCCAGTAGTGACGAGATTGCGGCGGGCATCGCGGGAGGTGAAGGGGATGCCGGTAGTGGAGGCGAAGGCTTCGATGTGTTCCTGCTGGATGAGGGTGATCTCGAAATCAGGCTTTTGTGGATGTGGGGAGAAGGTGCCGTTGCCGACGTAATAGCGATCGCCAACCAAGCCGCGACCGGGGATGACTCGCACTGAGTCGCTCGGCGTCATGGGAGCGTCAGGTGCGGAGGCGATGAGGATTTCGACGATGTGGGGCATTTGTTAGCCACAGATGAAACACAGATCACACGGATAGGGAAGGATGAAGGGGAAGCTGCTATCAGGGATGGAAGGCGGGTTGGGTGAAGATGGCGCGGGGGTAGCTGATGAGGGCGAGGACGAGCAGACCAGCATGAACAGCCAGGCCGTGCAGGCCCAAGGCATCGGCGCTTTGAGTGTGGAAGAGAAACGCGGAGGCGTCGATTAAGCCGTGCAACAGGGCGAGCCAGCCGAGGCCGATGCCGCGCAGACGTAGATTGGCTAGGATGATGCCGGTGAGGAGGATCATCAGGCAGTGGGAGAAGGGCTGGGCTTGCAGGTGGAAAAGCGCGAACAGGAAACTGCTTATCAGAATGCTACCCACATAACCCAATTGCTGGTGCAGGGTGGTGAGCAAGGGGCCGCGAAAGGCGTATTCCTCAAAGAGTCCAACAATCATGCTGGTGATGAAGCCGACGGCGATCATCCAAGGGACAAAGGAGTCGCCTTTGCTGCCGCTGAAATAGAAAGTCCAGAGGGCGAGGGGAGCGATGCTCCAGAGGATGGTACGGCCCAAGCCTTTCAATGGGAAATCCATGCGGGCGACGCGCCAAGTGCGGTTCAGGTAGAGGAGTGCGACCAGAGCGAGCAGGCGAGGGATGCATACGATGGCATCACGCAAGAACCAGCTTTCCTGGGTGGTGACGGGAAAAAGTTCGTAGATGGCGGAGCGGACGAGCATGTAGGCAGCGATCACCACGAGGGAGCCGATGAGTGGTGAGGGTGGCCAAGGCATGGTGTCTCGTTAGGTTTGCCGACGGGAGGGAGATTAGGGGAAGTGGGGGAGAATTTCAAATTTTCGTAAACCGCTCTAAATTGAGGGTGAACGGATCTGTGCCGCCGAAGGTGATATGCGGGTGTTTTTTCTGAAGTGCATTCCGCAGTTTTTCCATCAAGGCCTCACAATCGGTGGATGATAAAGGGCGGTCTTCCGCCAATTTGCGGCAATAGGAGAAGAAGCCCCCGCCTTTGAGTCTGTAGGCCAGCATGGGGTAACCATCCAGATTGATCCTGCCGATCCATGAAATTTCCGTCCATGGACGAAATTTTTTACCATAGGTGATGCCAGTGTCCGTGATCTCCAAGAGCAGGCGTTTTTGGATGATCCAACGACTCAGAAAAAACGTTCCATTACAAAAGAGAACTGTGGCGAGGACCCCCAAGAAAGCGATGCTCAAGGCCAGGTTGGAAGACCAAGTCCGTTCGGTCACTATCTGGTAGATAAGGTATGTCAAAAAGATGCTGAAGCCGGTCAGAAAAAGACCACCAATCAGAATTTCTTTTCTGAGATAGGAATACGATCCTGTATAGAAGAGCCCGACTGGCATGTTATATTTTCTGCCTCCTCCGAACTTTTTTCTCTTTTGGTTATTCATGGGCAATTTAGCTAAAGCAGCACGCCGTAAAAGTGGATGTGACCGTTGGTTTTGTTGATCCAAAGGGTGCCATGAGTGCCGTTCCAGACATCATAAAGTTCGACCGGATCGGGGGCAAACCAGTCGGGAGTCATTTTACTCGTATGCTTGTCCCTGAAGCTACGGGATTTTGCCGGTGGTTCCAGTTTCAGGCCACGACTCTGCAGGAATTCATCACGCCAAGCCGCCGTGGCGCGGATCTCGAAGAACCACATGTATTCATAGGTGAAGTGGTTGGAGCGCCAATATTTGGAGTTCACCACGGTGACAGCGGGTGAGGCGTTGGTGCGGAAGGCGCGCTCCCAATTCTTGGGATCGTTCTCCCATGTGCCCGCTTCTCCGTTAGCCCCAGCAGCCATGATTTGTACGGATGGTATCTGAGTGATCAGGAGAATCTGGATGGCGAGCAAGACCAACGTGATGCCGCTGAACAGAAGGGTTTTAAAGTGTCGTTGATTTTGATCTATCGTGTGAAGAATCAAGCCGAGGATTGCATTCAGAAGCGCCGCTGCTGCCACGGGTGCAATGAGGATCAGGGAACCGAGATTGGCCCAGCCCTGATCTCCGCCGGAGAATAAGCGTCGCAGCCAGAGACAGGTGAGGAGAATGCCCAGCGCGAGCAGCACGATAGAGCAGCGGTAGGGGAGTTTGGAGAAGGTCTGGCGCATGGTTTACGTTTCCTTGTTTGTAGACCGGTGCTTTCGGGTGGGATACCCAAGGCGTTTCCATTCGCGGAAACTGCGGAGCAAATCTTTCCGGATAAGAACAATCCCGAGAAGTCCAATCACTGGAATGAAAAGGAACGGGTTCTCCATTCCTTTGGCACCTTTGGAGCTTCGTATCTCGGTGATGTATAATCTAGAGTCGATGATCATCACGATGCCGGGCAATAGGAAGAAGGCGAATAAAGCAAGCAGGGCCAGGTTTTTCAGGAAATCTTTGAAGGAGGGGCTCATGCCGGTTTATTCCGATAGTTGAGCCGGACTTTGGTCATGCGTTCCCGGAGACCGCCTTGCTTCACGAAATCTTTTTCCAGACGGCGGATTTGCTGGTCGAGGAGGTAATTGGTCTGGTGGATGATACAGAGGGCGATATTAGCGATAACCTCAAGAGGGCGGGTTTCGCAGAATTCGCGATAGGCTGTATAGGTGGTATTGGGTTTATTTCCAAGTTTACGAACGTAAAGGGATTCCTTGGAGTTCTTCTCCCAGTGCCTGAGGTCGCGGACCCGGAGATAGTCTTCATAGTCCAGCAAGAGTTCTTCGAGGCTGGAACGGGCGACATTGATGAGCTTGAGTTCCGTTTCTTTGGAGGTGCCGGAGGCGTGGGTGCCTTCGGCAATGTTCTGTTTTCCAGAACGAGCGGCTTGGATACTCTGGTCTATGGTTCGGTCACCTTTGCTCAGAAAGCGTTGGCAAAAGCGAAAAGTGATGTCATAGGCGATCTCAGCTTTTTGGTAGGAAAGTAAAGTGCGGTAATGGCCATGCGCAGGGATGAAGGTGTGGTCTTCAGGAGTGGCGGTCATGGGTGATGGGGTTGTCTCTTGAGGAAAAGAATAGTAAGCGGGATATGGAGGACAAGGAAATGGGTCTTATAGGTCCTATGGGACTTATGGGGCGTATTTGAAGCGGGTGAAGACATTTTAGGGTTTTTAGGTGAAGGAAAAAATGAAGTTTAAGTTGGGTGGCGCTTCTTAAGTGGCTGACGATAAGAGGGTTCCGGGGTTGAATGAAAAGTTGTTCACACTATTCACATGGACAGCCAATGTCCTACCCCCTTGGGTAAATTATGAATTATGAAGGATGAATTATGAAGTGGCCGGAGACGAAAACAGATGGTTTACAGGGGCTGTGGATGGGGATAGTTTTAGTTACACATACCCAAGCTATTTAGCGCGAAACCTGTCTGGCCTGAACAACGTCTGACATAGGAAGAACAATTTTTAAGGATGCATATGAAGCCAACTGCCAAGTATCTCGCGGAGCACACCGCCCGTCCTGAGGATTTCATCGTGAACCGGCGCCAGTTCCTGAACCGGTTCGGCATGGGCATGGGTGTCTTAGGGCTCGCGGGGTTGATGGCGGATGATCTTCTTCTGGGGAGATCCATGCAGGCGGCCAACATATCGCCGCTCGCGCCGAAGGCTCCGCCGTTGCCGGCGAAGGCGAAGGCGGTGGTGCATATCTTCGCGCAAGGTGCGCCGTCGCACGTGGATACGTGGGATCCGAAACCGGCGCTCACGGCGAATGACGGCAAGGATCTGCCAGGGCTCAATGGCGTGGGTCTGGCGTCGCCGTTCAAGTTCGAGAAGAAGGGCAAATCGGGCATCGAGGTGAGCGAGGTGTTTCCGAACATCGGCGAGCATGTGGACAGCATGGCGGTGATCCGCTCGATGTGGACGAATATTCCTTCACACGAGGTGGCAACGGTGATGATGAATACGGGGTCGCTGCGTCTCCCGAAACCGAGCATGGGTTCGTGGGTGCTCTATGGGTTGGGCAGTGTGAACCAGAACATGCCGGGCTACATCTCGTTGCGTCCGGGTGGTGTGCCGCCGGGTGGCACGCAGAATTGGCAGTCTTCCTTCCTGCCGGGCGTGTTCCAAGGGACGAGCATCAATACTTCTTCGCAACGCGTGGAAGATCTCATCGAGAACATCAAGAACCAGTATGCTTCTCAGACCGAACAGCGGCGGCAACTCGATCTCATCCATAAGCTGAATTACATGCACAGCCAGAATCTCCAGAAGGACATCCAACTGGAGGCGCGGCTGGAGGCGTATGAGATGGCGTTCAAGATGCAGACGGAGGCGACGGATGCTTTCGACATCTCGAAGGAGCCGCAGAACATCCGCGACATGTATGGCAACACGGCGCAGGGGCGGCAGATGCTCATCGCGCGCCGGTTGATCGAACGCGGTGTGCGTTTCGTGCAGGCATGGCAGGGCGGCTGGGATCATCATCAGGATTTGGCGGATCGCCTGGCAGCGAAGGCGCGTGAGGTGGATCAGCCGGTGGGCGCTTTCTTAAAGGATATGAAGCAGCGCGGATTGCTGGACAGCACGTTGGTGGTGTGGGGCGGTGAGTTTGGTCGCACGGTGACGCGGGATCGTAATGGCAATGCGGATCCGGGGCGCGATCATAACAGTCGTGCTTTCAGCACTTGGCTCGCAGGTGGTGGTGTGAAGGGCGGCACGATCTATGGTGCGACGGATGAATTCGGTGCGCGCGCGGTGGAGAACAAGGTGCATATCCATGATCTGCACGCGACGATCCTCGGTCTCTTGGGCTTCGATCACGAGAAGCTGACGTATCGCTACAATGGCCGCGATTTCCGCCTGACGGACAACTTCGGCGTGCCGGTGAAGGGGATCATGGCGTGAGTGAACCAAAGGCGCGTATGAAACATTTTTCCAAGAGAGCGCGGTGGGCAGTCATGGCACTCGGTGCCTTGATGCTGGTGCCGTCGTTGCCCGCGAATGACGTGATCAAGCAGCAGCTTGAGTTTTACAACACGAAGATCGCGCCGGTATTGGCGGACAAATGTTACAAGTGTCACAGCGGCTCTGAGGACAAGGTGAAGGGCGGTCTCACTCTGGATACGAAGGAGGGGATGTTGCGCGGTGGTGATACGGGGCCGGCCGTAGTGCCGAACAATGTGGAGAAGAGTTTGCTCATCCGGGCGATCGCCTATGCGGATGATGATCTGCAGATGCCACCGAAGGAAAAGCTGCCGAGCAGTGTGATCACGGATTTTGTGGTGTGGATCAAAATGGGTGCGCCGGTGCCGCAAAGTGACGGGGCCAAAACGGCGAAGGGCTACAAGAATGCAGCGGCGGCGAATCATTGGGCATTCAAGCCGGTGGTCAAGCCGAGCGTGCCGACGGTGAATGCACAGCAGTGGGTGAAGAATGATATAGATAATTTCATCCTCGCCAAGCTGGAGGCGAAGAACATGTATCCGAACAAGCTCGCGGATAAGCGGACGCTCATTCGCCGTGCGACGTTTGACCTAACAGGTTTGCCGCCGACGCCAGAGGAAGTGAAGATGTTCCTTGAAGATAATTCTTCCAATGCATATGAGAAACTCATCGACCGTTTGCTGGCGTCTCCGCAATACGGTGAGCGTTGGGGACGCTATTGGCTCGACGTGGCGCGTTATGCGGATACGAAAGGCGAAGTGAACGGGCAACGGGAGGATTTTCATTATCCATATGCATACACGTATCGGGATTACGTGATCAAAGCGTTCAATGACGACAAGCCGTATGACCAGTTCATCATGGAGCAGCTCGCGGCGGACCGGATGAACTTGAAAGACAAGTCATCGCTGGCAGCGCTGGGTTTCATCACGTTGGGCAATCGCTTCGACAATCAACAGAACGAGATCATCAATGACCGCATCGATACGGTGACGAAAGGATTTCAAGCGCTGACGGTGGCATGCTCGCGCTGTCATGATCATATGTTTGATCCGTTGCCGACGGAGGATTACTACGCGTTGCACGGCATCTTCCAGAGTTCCACGGAGCCGAGAGAGAAACCTCTGCTGGCAGATGTGAATGAGAAGACGCCGGAGTATCAGGCGTATACGTTGCAACGCGCGAAGCTGGAGAATGATCTGCTGGAGTTTTACCGGACAGATGTGGAGGAGTTCGTCGGCGGTCTGCGCAAGAACGCGGGCATGTATCTGGCGATCATCGAAGAGGTGAAAGGCAAACCGCAAAGTGAACTGGGCCAGCTCGTCCGCAAGTATAAGCTGAACCAGGAGGCAGCGCGGTTGTGGCAGGGAATCGTGAACCGTTCGCGGCGTGGCAATGATCCGGTGATGGGGCCGTATCATGAATTCGCACGGCTTGCGGAAAAAGATTTTGCGGTGAAGGCAAAAGAGATTTCCACGCGCATCGCGGCGAATGCGGACAAGCGCAAACCGGTCAATCCATTCATTGCGAATCAATTTCGTGGGGTGTATCCAACCTCGATGGCGCAGGTGGCGGGGATTTATGGTCGTGCATTCACGACGGTGGAAGCGCGCTGGCAGGAAGTGACGGCACGTAATCCAAAGGCGAAGGCGTTGCCGGATGTGAATCAGGAAGCAGTGCGTATGGCGGTGATCCCGGGAGGGCGAAATAACGAAGACCCGATCGATGCGCTGCGGCGTGCGTTGCCGAGAAATTTGCAAGGCCGCGAAACGCGGTTACGTTCGGCGATCTCGCAATTGGAAGGCACGCATCCGGGCGCTCCGGCGCGCGCGATGGCGATCAATGACAGCGAGAGTCCGAAGGATTCGTATGTATTCATCCGTGGTGAGGCGGGGAGTCGCGGGCCAGTGGTGCCCCGACGTTTCCTGGAGATTTTCAGTGAGGGCAAACAACCGTTCCGCGATGGCAGCGGGAGGTTGGAATTAGCGAAGGCAATCGCGTCGAAGGACAATCCTTTGACGGCGCGAGTGATGGTGAATCGCATCTGGATGCATCACTTCGGCGATGGGTTTGTGCTGACGCCGGATGATTTCGGCACGCAAAGCACGCCACCGAGCCATCCGGAATTACTGGATTACCTGGCAAATGACTTCATGGCGAACGGGTGGTCCGTGAAGGCGATGCATAAGAAGATAATGATGTCCTACACGTATCAGCAGAGCAGCGAGAACAATGCGCAGTTCGCGCAGACCGATCCGTATAACCGGTTGCTCTGGCGCGCGAACATCCGGCGGTTGGAGTTCGAGGCGTTGCGTGATTCGTTGCTGGCGATGGGTGACAAGCTGGACAAGTCGATGGGCGGCAAGCCGGTGAACTTGATGAGCGAGCCTTACTCCACGCGCCGCACGGTGTATGGATATATTGATCGCGCGCGGTTGCCGGAAGTGATGAACAATTTTGATTTCGCGAACCCGGACATCACCACGGGCAAGCGTTATGAGACGATCGTGCCGCAGCAATCGCTCTTCATGATGAACAGCCCGCTGGTAGTCGAGCAGGCGCGTAATCTGACGGAGCGGAAAGACTTCAAGGCGTTGGATGAAGATGATGATCGCATCAAACTGTTGTATGAATTGATCTTCCAGCGCTTGCCGTCAGAGACGGAGATCAAGCTGGGGATGGCGTTTCTGAACAGCACGCCGGCGACGGATGTGGTGCCGGTGGTGGCAAAGGTGCAGGAAGTGGCGCAGGCGAATCCCAAGGGCAAAGGTAAAGGCAAGGCGAAGGGCGGGGATCGTCAGGCACCGGCAGCGAAAGCAGCGCCGAAGACTTTGGGTGCATGGGACAAGTATGCACACGCGCTGTTGCAGACGAATGAGGCGACGTTTGTGAACTGAAGTTGTCGTAATGTTTAAAACAGAAAGACCGGCTTAGGCCGGTCTTTTGCTTTCTATGATTCGAAAGAAAATCACGTTGATAAAGGTTCGCCGACGTTAATTCCATTCTTCAGGCAGTAAGCGGAGTTCCATACGTATTTCTCAGCCCAATATTTCAGACCGGCGCGTTCTTCGTTGGTCAGAGGGCGTTTCACTTTTCCTGGTGAGCCGACGACCATGGATCCAGGCGGGATCACGGTGCCTTGGGTGATAAGGGCATTCGCGCCGATAATGGATTGTTCGCCGATCACTGCGCCATCGAGGATTGTTGTGCCCATGCCGATAAGGCATTCATCACCGACGGTGCAGGCGTGTACGATGGCGGAATGGCCCACGGTGACATAGTTACCGATGATGCACGGGAAATCATCCGCGAGGTGGAGGACGGCGTTATCTTGGATATTCGAGTGATGGCCGATTTCAATGCGGTTGATATCGCCCCGAACGGTGGCGTTATACCACACACTGGAATTATCACCGAGCGTGACATCGCCGAGCACCACCGCGCTCTTCGCAATATACACATCTTTTCCCAAGCGCGGCTGCTTGCGCAAAAAAGTATCGAGCTGTCCGTTCAGTTTTTCCATGTATTCGTGCAAGTATGGGCCGTGCATTTTTCACGCCAACAAAATAAAAAACCTGTCCGGTGGTAGCCGGGCAGGTGGCTGATATTTATTTTCGGTTCCTCCCGGGAACTGAAAGGTTACCAGCAAACGCGATGACGCGGGCGATGGCCGAAGCTGTAGTGGTAGCTCACCACCGGAGGCGGCGCGTGGTAAACATGTGCGGGACGCACGATCACCGGAGCGGGTGCGTACACCACCGGAGCCGGAGCGTAAACAACGGGTGCAGGTTGCACGATGGGCTGTGCATAGACCACCGTGGGTTGCTGCACTACTACCGGTGCGGGTTGATAGACGACCGGAGCCGGTTGATACACTACAGGAGCGGGCTCAAAAGATTTTGCGATCACGGCGCCCGCGATGACACCCGTCAGCACCTTGCCTGCGACCGCCCATTCGCGGTCACCGGCGTGAGATTGCTGTGCGCCTGCGACCATCAGGCCGCAAATTGCAAGGGCGGTTACGATTTTTTTCATACGATTGCCTTTTTGCTTCTGTCGGCTTTTTGTGCCAACATTAATACAGACGTCGAAGATTTCTTTTTATTCGAGCGGCTATGGATTACCTTGATCACGAGAGATATGAGTGACGGAAACGGCCAGCATAATAAGGTGCACGAGCCATATCGTCCTACGCGACGCATTCCGCGTTCGTTGAAGGACCTGACTCCGGGCAATCATTTCAATCCCCGCACATTTTTTCATGAGATGGTGTGGAAGGCTCTGCTCACGCCACGCTCAGGTGGGCACCGAAAGCCCGAGTTCCCTACATTGAAGAATGGAGAGGTCGCGCTCACTTGGATCGGCCACGCATCGTTCCTCGTGCAATTCAACGATCTCAATGCGCTTGTTGATCCGAATTTCGCGAACTGGATTTTTCTCCTCAAACGACTGAAGCATGCGGGTGTGAAGATCGAGGACTTGCCGCCGATCGATCTCGTATTGCTGACGCACGCACACTTCGATCACTTCCATCGTCCGTCACTCAAGAAGTTGCCGCATCCGAAAATGGCGGTGATGCCGTGGGGCATGGCACCGCTGGCGAAGGGATTGGGTTTCGGGAGTGTGGTGGAATTGAAATGGTGGGAGAGTTATCAGAAAGGTGACTGGAAAGTGACGCTGGTGCCGAGCAAGCATTGGGGCGCGCGCACACTTCACGATCATCATCGCGGCTACGGTGGATTTATTTTGGAACATCAGGGGCGCAAAGTGTATCACGCAGGAGACAGCGCCTACTTCGAGGGCTTCCGTGAGATCGGTGAGCGATGCACGCCGGAGATCGCGTTGCTGCCCATCGGTGCGTACTACCCGGATTCATTCCGGAAAACGCACATGGGACCGGATGATGCGGTGCAAGTCTTCCTGGATCTGAAAGCGAAATGGCTGGTGCCGATGCACTATGGCACGTTCAAACTTTCCTTTGAGGATATGAACGAGCCGCCGCGCTGGATGAAAGAGCTCTGCAATCAGAGGGGCTTGAATGATCACCTCAGATTTTTGGAAGAGGGATATCCGGCGGTGTTTTGATCTGCGGAACTTGCCGATCTGAAAAGTTAGTTCCGCCTCCTGACCTCGGCGGCTACTTTTTCCGTAGCACAAAGCTGTAATACTGCATCTTTCCGGTCGCGAAATTGCGATAAACCAAAGAGCCCTTGGTTCCCGCAAAATCTTGGAATGGTTTTAACAGCCACTTCGGGATCAGTTTTTGGATGAGCGTTTGTTTGCGAGTGTCATCACGATCCAAGGCGGCGAGCACATTGGGCGTGATGTTTGTTTCTCGCACGATCTCCAAACCCGAGTTCCGTAACTGCGTGCGCCAGTTGCCGAGTTCTACGGCATCGCGAAAATCGGCGTAAAGGAAATGGCCGCCAGGTTTAAGGACGCGATGGACTTCACTCACGAATTTAGGAAAATCAGGATAACAATGGGAGGATTCGACGTTGATGACGGCGTCGAAGGTCGTATCTGCGCACGGTAGCTTCTCAGCGTCTCCTTGCTGAAAGGTCAGGCCATGGATGGATGCATAACGGTCACGGCAGAGTGCGACGGCTTTATCTGAATAATCCACGCCGGTGTAATTCGCGATTCCGAGGGATTGCTTTAGGAACGCTGCGCCGCCACCTCGTCCACTGCCGACTTCGAGAGCCTGTTTGCCTGCGAGTTCTGCTCCGCTGGCTACGTGGTAATAAAGTTGCAAGCACCAGCGTTCGGATTCGAGTCCGCTTGGTATTTCGGTTGTTTCTGCTTTGGGCAATCCAGCGTAGCCATAATTCATACAGGTCCATTCCGTGACCTGCTGGTAGCCCGCCAGGTAATCATACCATTTCCGCCACAGGCCTTTTTTGACCGTGGCGAAACTCAGCAGGAAGGCGAAGAAACGAGTCAGCACGCGGGAGTTGTTTCATGGCATGGAGGCGAGGGCAAACTTTTTGGTGGGGTGCGACTCTCCGTGTCGCAGCGACAGCCATAAGCAAAGATAGTCCGGTTTCGCAAGAAATCAGGCACGCGAAATGATTTCCATTATCGCTCGCGTTCAATTTCGGAAACCGCTTGCAGCATTTCACGTTGCTGCGACTCGGAGAGTCGCGCTCGTAACCTTACTTCCCATTTGCGCCATGTGGCTTTTCCGGCTATTACTAGGCTATTCCTCTTATGAATCTCTTGAGCACATTATCTCGCCGGACAGCTTTGGTCGCGTTGATCGCCTCAGCTTTCGTTTTTGGTTTGAAGAATCAAAGTTACGCCGCCACCAAGAAACATCCGAATGTCGTTTTCGTGCTTACGGATGATCAGCGGTGGGATACCATCAGCATCTCGGGCAAGAGTACACACCTGAAGACGCCGAATATAGATCGGCTGGGGCAGGAAGGCGTGTATTTTAAGAATGCGTTCTGCACCACCTCGCTTTGCTCACCGAGCCGTGCATCCATCTTGAGCGGTGTGTATGCGCACGCACATGGGGTGGTGAATAATTTCACGGAGTATCCGGCGGATATGGTGAGTTTTCCGCGTCGCCTGCATGATGCGGGGTATGAGACGGCCTACATCGGCAAGTGGCACATGGGTGAGGACAATGATGAGAAGCGGCCGGGCTTTGATTACTTTGCCACTCATAAAGGACAGGGGAAGTATTTCGATACGGAATTCAATGTGGATGGCACACGCAAGGTGCTGCCGGGCTATTACACGCATGTAGTGACGGACTTGGCGCTCAACTGGTTGAAGGATCGGAAAGATAAACCGTTTCTGCTGATGCTCGGTCACAAAGCACCGCACAGTTTTTATTTTCCCGAAGCGAAATACAGCAACAGTTTCAACCATGTGCGCATCCCTTACCCGGATACGGCATTTCATTTGGAGAACAAGCCGACGTGGGTGAAGCAGCGCATCAGCACTTGGCACGGCATCTACGGGCCGCTCTTTGAATGGCGGAAGAATTTCCCAGACAGTTCGCCGGAAGGTGTGGCGGCGTTTGAGAACATGACGCGTGCGTATTGGGGCACGATCCTTTCTGTGGATGACAGCGTGGGCCAGCTTTATCAACAGCTCAAAGAGATGGGTGAGTTGGATAACACTCTCTTCATCTTCACAGGCGATAATGGACTGCTCAACGGCGAGCATGGCATGGTGGACAAGCGTACAGCGCATGAGCCAAGCATCCGTGTGCCGTTGGTGGTGCGCTATCCCGGTTTGACGAAGACGCCGAAGGTGATCGAGCAGCAGGTGCTCACGTTGGATTTCGCGCCGTCCATTTTGGATATCTGCGGGGTGGAAGGGATCAATGGCATCCATGGCAAATCTTGGAAACCATTGGTGAAAGGTAATGCGAAAGATTGGCGCACGGCGTGGTATTACGAATACAACTACGAGAAGCAGTTTCCATATACGCCGAACGTGCGTGCCATCCGCACGGATAACTGGAAGTACATCCGGTATCCGCATGGCGATGGCAGCCCGGACAAGCACAAGGAAGAACTCTACGACTTGAAATCAGATCCCGATGAAGCGGTGAATCTCATTCACGAAGGGTTGTTCAGACGCAAGGTGCTGGAACTGCGTGCGGAACTGGACAAGCTGATCCAATCAGCGGGCGCGAATCCGGATCGGATGCCGATGGATGAAGGCATCAAGGGCGAGTTGCCGGATCAGAAGATCAGGTAACATCGGCTCGTTAAAATGTTAAAACCGTTGAATCGACTCACGATTCAACGGTTTAACTTTTTTAAAATTTCAACCGGGATTTAATCCGCCTCGATTTGCTTCCTCAGCTTGCCGTTGCTGACGACGATTTCGTAGCCGTGCTGGTCATCAACTGGTTGACGCCAGAATTCACCACCGGCGCATTCCACGATGAGTCCGCCCGCAGCAATGTCCCAGAGGCGCACGCCGTATTCCTTATAAGCATCCATGCGGCCGTTGGAAACGTAGGTCATGGAAAGCGCGGCAGCGCCCATGATGCGGATCTTACGGACGCGAGAAACGAGCTTATTAAAAACGGGGAGCATCTTCGCGAGCGTGCTCTCGTATTTCGCAAAGCCCATGGCGACGATGCTTTCTTTGAGCTTGGTGCGTTCACTGACGGAAACTTTTTTGCCGTTAAGCTGCGTTTGCTGGCCTTTGATGGCGGTCCAGAGATCGTTGGTGAAGGGATCGAATACCACGCCCACAATCGTGGTGTAGCCATCGGGGTAACCACTTTGTTTGCGTTCCTTGGCTGTCTCACCGCGTTTTTGCAAAGCGATGGAAACGCAGGCGTGTGGCAGGCCGTAGGTGAAATTCACGGTGCCATCGATCGGGTCCACGACCCAGCGATATTCGGCATTGATGTCGCCCAAGGTGCCTTCCTCACCCAAGATGGCGATAGAGGGGAAAGCTTGCTGCAGTGTCTTCTCGATGAGCTTCTGGCAGCGCACGTCCAACTCCAGCTTGATATCGTGCTGGGTGGCTTCGTTGATGACTTTCTTGGAGCCAAGGTTTTTGCGCATCAAAGCTCCGGCGGCGTGGGAGGCGATGACGGCGGTTTTCAGGGCACGTTTCAGTTCAGACGGCTTCATGGGAAAAGGGGGCAGGGGATCAAATCAAGGGATGACTTCGTCGCGTTTCTTGACGAAGGCTTCCTGGTCGGCACGTTTTTCATCCAGCAGGTCTTTGCCAGCGGCATCGATGATTTCGAGCAATTCGGCGGCTTCGGTTAGGCGGGGCACGCTGACATAGCTCGCGCCTGAGGAGTAGAGCGCCGGGAGATCGGCGAAGTACTCGGCGTGCATGATGATCTTCGCGTTCGGATTGATCTCGCGGAGCATGCGCACGAGCTTCTGGTTCGTGGTGCCTTTCAGGATGCTGTTCGGCAGGGTGCAGACGATGATCTCGGCGGTGTCCACACCGGAGTGCAGCAAGGTATCGCGCTGGCTGATGTCACCATAGATGACGCGGACATTGCGCTTCTTCAAGCCTTCGGTCACTTGCGGATTGAAGTCGATGACGGCGAGATCGCGAACCAGGTCAGGTTGCTTACGGCGAATGTCATCCAAGAGCGAGCTGGCAGACCAGGAGAAGCCGAGCAGGAAGACCTTGGGATGGCCGCCGTGCAGGTTCAGCGTGGAGCCTTCTTCGTTCAGGTCATCAATATTCACATCACTGAGCAAGGTGCTTAGGCGGCGGATGACGACTTCAGCGTTTGAGATGAGGTAGGTGGAGAAGATGGCCATGATCACGAAGGCGTAGCTGACGATGCCCGCGGTGACTTCAGTGATATGCTTGTATTGCAGGCCCAAGGCGACGATGACGAGGGAGAATTCGCTGACTTGAGCGAGGTTGATGGAGGTCAGCAAACTCGCGCGATGGCCGCAATGCATCTTCAACATGGGGATGAAGACGGTGATAAAACGGCCCACAAACAGGATCGAGCAGAAGATGAGGGCGCCGCGCAGGATCTCGAAGGTGGGCATCGGGATCGCCATGCCCAGCGCCACGAAAAAGAGGGTGACGAAGAAATCGCGCAGGCTGGTGACCTTGGCGGAGACATCCAAAGTGTAGGGGAACGTCGAGAGCGCGACACCGGCGACCAAGGCACCCATTTCAGCAGACAGGCCGAGGTTGCTGGCCATCCACGAAACCCAGAAGCACCAGCCAATGGCACCAACCAGCACCAATTCCGGCAAACGTGCGATGCTGCGGAAAAGCGGCGGCAGGAAGAAGCGGCTGATGAGGAATGCGGCACCGATCAGGAACGCGGCCTTACCCAAGGAGAGGGCGAAAACGCTGAGTTGCGGGTCGTCCAAGTTCGGCTGGATGGAGAGCAGGACGATGGCGACCAAGTCTTGCAAGACGAGTATGCCTAGGGTGAGGCGACCGGCGAAGGTATCGAGCTCGCGCTTATCGTAGAGGATCTTGACGATGATAACGGTGCTGCTGAGGACGCTCGCCACGATTAGGTAGGCGATGCTCAGAGAGTTATCCATCGAGGTGCGCAGGAGCCAGAAGAAGATGGCTGAAAACGCAAAGCCACCGAATATCTGTGAAATAGCCGTGAAGGTGATGAGTTTACCTGCGCCCAAGATCTTCTTCAGATCGATCTCCAGACCGATCATGAAGAGCAGCAGAATAAGTCCAAGATCGGAGATGGTCTTGATGGACTCCGCCGAGCTGACCATGCCCAAACCCAATTTACCAATGACGACGCCCGCCAGCAGATACATGAGTATCAGCGGCTGCCGCAGCAACTGGCCGACGATGCCGAACAGCCATGCGGCCACGATGCATATCGCCATGTCGTTTAGGACACTGTGGTGTTCCACGCGCGATGAGTTTATGGACCTGCGGGGTCAGAGCAAAATAAATCTGCGTGAAAAAACGGAGATGTTTGACACGGGAGGCATGGAATGGGACAGGGGATGCGGTGAAGTTGTCCTGAGAAGGGGTGCTTTCGGAAACAAAACAGGCCGGAACTTGCGTTCCGGCCCGTGCGAAATGATGTAGTTCGTGCTTTATTCCGGCAGGTTTTCGAGTGACGAAAGGATCTGCTTCTCCTTCGCCTGCCAGTCCACGAGGCGTTGCTTGTGCTCTTCGAGAACCTTCGCAGGAACCTTTTCTGTGAAATTCGGATTACCCAGTTTATCCTGCACTTTCGTGATCTCAGTGCGGGTTTTCTCGAGTTCTTTGCCCAAGCGCTCACGCTCAGCACCGTAATCCACCAGACCGGCAGTCGGCAGGAACAGTTCGCCGAGTGCATTGCCTGAGGACGGCGTGCCTTTCGGCGGCAAGTAACTGGGGTTCACCTTGATCGCCTCGGCATTGAGCAACAGCTTCAACACTTCAACTTCAGCAGTCGGCATCTCGCCCGAAGGCTTGAACACGAACTTCAGCTTCTTCGCTGGATCGAGCTTCAACTCGCGACGCAAGTTGCGCCCCATCGAGACGAGTTCGTATTTCGCCGCAGCGGCTTTGTCCGCCGTCTCGTCGAGGCCGAAATAAGTCTTTTCCTCGTCGCTCAAGGGCTTGGGCCAAGTGGTGAACATCAACGTCGTGCCGCCTTGATTTTCCGGCATGTCCTTCGAGTAACCCATGCCGTGCCACAGCTCTTCCGTGATGAATGGCAGGAACGGATGGAACAGGCGGATCGTATTCGCCAGAACGAAATCGATGACCGCGAGCTTGTTCGCCTTAAGCTTCGCGTCTTCGCCAAAGAACGCAGCTTTCGATGCCTCCACATACCAGTCGCAATACTCGCTCCAGAAGAAGCGGTAGAGCGCGCTGGTGGCATCGCTGAAACGATAATCCGTGAACGCCTGTGTGACTTCGCGAATGGCTTGATCAAGACGGATCAAGATCCAACGATCGTCTGAAGTGAGCAGTTGCGGATTGATTTCCGTCTCTATCGCGCCGCCTTGCATTTGCCTAAAGCGGCACGCGTTCCAAAGCTTATTGCAGAAGTTACGGCCCAATTCGACGTTCTGTTCATCGAACAAAATATCCTGTCCGAGTGGGGCTGCGCGCATCACGCCGAAGCGCAACGCATCCGCGCCATACTTCGCGATGAGGTCCAGAGGGTCTGGGGAGTTGCCGAGCGACTTCGACATCTTGCGACCTTGTTTGTCGCGGATGATGCCAGTGAAATACACGTTCTTGAACGGCAGATCACCTTTGTATTCGTAGCCCGCCATGATCATGCGCGCCACCCAGAAGAAGATGATGTCCGGCCCGGTCACGAGGTCCGTGGTCGGATAGAATTTCTTGAGAGTCTCGGTTTCTTCCGGCCAGCCCATCGTGGCGAAAGGCCACAGCCAGGAGCTGAACCAGGTATCGAGCACGTCAGGGTCTTGCGTCCAGCCTTCGCCCTCCGGCGCTTCGAGACCGCAGTAAACTTCATCCTCGCCGCGATACCACACCGGCACGCGATGTCCCCACCAGAGCTGGCGGCTGATGCACCAATCCTGAATGCCACCGAGCCAGTGATCATACACCTTCGCCCAGCGATCCGGATAAAAACGCATCGCGCCATCCGCTACGCACGCGCGAGATTTCTCCACGCTCGGATATTTCAGGAACCACTGCTCGCTCAAGCGCGGCTCGATCGGCACATCGGCGCGTTCGCTGAAGCCCACGTTGTTCGTGTAAGGCTCCTCTTTCTCCATGAAGCCCAGCTCTGTGAGCTTCTCCACGGAAACCTTGCGTGCCTTGAAACGCTCCAGCCCATTCAGATGCGCACCCGCATCTTCCGTCATGAAACCCTTCGCATCGATGACCTCGATCGGCTCCATCGTCGCAAGCTTCCACATGAACTGCGACGTGGACGAAGCCGTCTGCGACCATTGCACGATGCGCTGAAAGATTTCGTAATCCGCCTTGTCATGCGCGGGCGTCACCTTCAGCACGCCCGTGCCGAACGCGATGTCGATGTGCTCATCACCGATGATCGGCAACGGCGCCTGATTCTCCACCGGCAACGGACGCTTGATGTACTTGCCGATGAACTTGCCGTAACGCGGATCTTTCGGATTCACCGCCACTGCCGTGTCACCCGGAATCGTTTCCGGACGCGTCGTGGCAATCGTGAGCCAGATGTTTCCATCGGCATCCACCATCGGTTGAAATTTCGGTGCAGCTTCCTCTTCACCTTCCTTTGGCGCAGCGGGCGCATGTGAGCGCGCCAGCGGATGCGAGGATTCCTTGAACGAATCCGCCTTCACCGGCGAGCCGTCCAGTTCCACCACTTGCACGCGGAAATAATAGAGGAAACCCTTCTGCTCCTTCATCACCACTTCCTCATCGGAGAGCGCGGTCTGCGAGACGGGGCACCAGTTCACCATGCGTTTGCCGCGATAGATGTGGCCCTTCTTGTAAAGGTCCACGAACACGCTCTGCACGCACTTGGAATACTCCGGGTCCATCGTGAAACGTTCGCGCGACCAATCGCACGAAGCGCCGAGCTTCTTCAATTGCTGGATGATGATGCCGCCATACTTGTGCTTCCACTCCCAGATCTTCGCCACTAGCGCTTCGCGGCCGAGATCATCGCGATGCTTAATCACGCCTTCCTTGCGCAGCGTTTTCTCCACCACATTCTGCGTGGCGATGCCCGCGTGATCCGTGCCCGGCAGCCACAGCACTTCCTTGCCATCCATGCGCGCCTTGCGGGCGAGGATGTCCTGGATCGTGTTGTTCAGCACGTGGCCCATCGTGAGTACACCCGTCACATTCGGCGGCGGGATGACGATGGAGTAGGCCGGGCGCTTTTCCGAAACGCGCGCCGGATCCGCCGTGAAGCAACCATGCTTCAGCCAGAACTCATACCACTTCTCTTCCACTGCCTGTGGCTCGTAAGCTTTTGAAATCTCGGACATATCAACTTTTTAAAATCTATAACCGGTCGATCCAGTAATCCGGTTTTCGTTTTCCATGTGCCACTGTATAAATAACTATTTTATCAGCTTCCTCGCGATAGACGATGTGATAGGGAAACCCCTCAACTCTCATCTTGCGCGTTTTCCTGCGATGCGGCGTGCCCCATTCAGGATTCTGCCGGATACGGCTTTCACTTAGCGCCACCGCCACCAAGAACCTTTCTCCGACATCCAGTTCCCGCTCTGCATACCAGAGATAAGCCTCCACTACCTCAAGCCGCGCGACGCTGAGAAACTCGACGGACTTTGCTTTCATTCAATTTGCGCCGTGCTTCGGCATAAACTTCTTCTGACGGGATAGTCTTGGCCTTGCCTGCTTCATAAGCATCCAAGCGACGGTCGATTTCTTTTTCCCAAGCCTCTTCAATCTCCTTGGTCGCGTAACCGCCGGCACTAATGATCAGCTCCTCCGCTAACTCGATCCGCTGCTTCGGCGTCAGCTTTTTCACCAGTTCATCCCGCGTCTTCTTCAAGGTCGCTGTCATATCTCAACGATGCCAGTTTTCTGTCCTCTTCGCAAATCCCAGTTACTTCTTCATCAGCGCATACTCCATGCTATCCACCAGCGCCTGCACGGACGCCTCGATGATGTTATCGTGCACGCCTACCGTGCCCCATTCATTCTTGCTGTCCGTGCTGATGATCAGCACGCGCGTCTTCGCGGCCGTGCCCGTCGCACTATCGATGATGCGCACCTTGTAATCCGTCAGCGCCACCTTCTTCAATTTCGGGAAGAAACTCGTCAACGCCGCGCGCAAGGCGCTGTCCAGCGCATTCACCGGACCATCACCCTCAGCAACGGTATGCGCGAACTTCTCGCCCACCTTCACCTTCACCGTCGCCTGACAGACCGAATTCTCCCCGTCACGACGCATCGAGACGTGATACCCATCCACCTTGAACGGCAGCTCCTGGTGACTCAGCAAACGCCGGATCAGCAACGCCAGCGAACCCTCCGCCGCCTCGTACTCGTAGCCGATGTTCTCCAGCTCCTTGATCTTCGCCGTGATCGTCTTCAGCTCCGGCGTCTCCGCCGTGATCTTGAAGCCCAGCTCCTGCGCCTTCACGAGGATGTTCGTGCGGCCCGACATATCGCTCACCAGCACGCGCCGATGATTCCCCACCGCCTCCGGATTGATATGCTCGTAGCTCCGCGCCACGCGCTCGATCGCGTGTACATGGATGCCGCCCTTATGCGCGAACGCCGTCTGGCCCACCCACGGCTGCCGCGGATCATGCCGCATATTCGCGATCTCATTCACGAACTCCGAAAGCTCCTTCAATTTCGGCAATGACTTCGCCGGCACACCCGTGCGCTTCATCTTGAACTCCACCAGCGGAATCACACTGATCAAATCACAATTCCCCGTGCGCTCACCGTAACCATTGATCGTCCCTTGGATGTGGCTCGCACCTGCCTCGAGAGCCGCAATGCCATTCGCCACGCCCAGCCCGCAATCATTGTGCGTGTGGATACCGATACGCGCATTCAACTTCCCGCGTGCGAAAGAAGTGATCGCCGTGATCTCACTCGGCAGACAACCACCATTCGTCTCGCACAGACAGATCACATCCGCGCCTGCCTTCTCCGCTGCTTGCCACGTCGCCAGCGCATACTCCGCGTTAAACTTATACCCGTCGAAACTGTGCTCGGCATCATACACCACGATCTTCCCATGATCCTTCAAGAAACGGATCGTGTCGCCGATCATCGCCAGATTCTCCTCCGGCTTCACGCGCAACACCTCATTCACATGAAAGAGCGAGGTCTTCCCCACGATTGTGATCACCGGCGAACCGGAATCCAGCAGCATGCGGATCTGGTCATCGTCCTCCACCGCCACACCCTTTTTACGCGTGAACCCAAACGACGCGATCTTCGCATTCTTCCACTTGCGCTTTTTGGCTTGTTGGAAGAACTCCATGTCCTTGGGATTCGACCCCGGCCAGCCGCCCTCAATATAATGCACGCCGAAAGCATCGAGCCTCTCCGCGATGCGGAGCTTGTCCGCCAGCGAGAAATTGATTCCTTCGCCCTGCGAACCATCCCGCAGAGTCGTATCGTAGATTTCGACGTTACTTTTCATTGCTGCAAATAGTTTGGCGGAACAGAACTACCCCGCCAAACGGAACGGACTTTCTAAGATATTGGGGCCGTGGATGCAACCTTTCGTAGCCGCCAGTAATGGTAGGGCGACGCTGTCCTCAGCGCGCCGTCCTTCCTAGCGAAGCCTAACCAGCCCCCATTTTGGAGTGCAAAGGCTCGACTCAGCTTTCCGCCCGAGGCGGCTTGACGCCTCGAATCCCCATCCCGGTAGGGCGAGAGTCCTCTCGAGCCCAAACTTTCTCCCTTCCTGTGTCCTATCCGTCCCATAAGCCCTATTCTCCTTCCTTAAATGCCCGCAGGTGCAACCCGCTTCTTCATTCATTTCCGAGGGATATCGCCGGTAATAAGAAACCACCGCGTCACCACTCCTTTTTTAACTGGTATTCCGCACCCGCAGAATCAGCCATTGATAGAAATACCATTCTCACCGCAATCTGCAATAGTATTTTTCAAACAAAAATCATAATTAACGCAATAAATTCACAATCAACAACTTCTGAAAGAAGATTTTTCGCCGTCTAACTCATAATCCCAGCGATAAACTGGAGCGCCGATCTCCGAATCGGCATCCCCCGTAGCGCACGCATCCTGCGTGCGGGTTATCGCAGCATCTTGCTGCGATAGTTTCCCTTGTAGCACAGACTCACAGTCTGCTGCCTGTCCCGCGACTGCGGGATGTCTCCGACTGGTTAGTCGGCAGATCACCCAAAAGCAGAGGAGCGCTGAGCTCCGGCCCGGCGAGTCCCTTACGTAATTGGCCCAAAGGGCCAAAAGATTCCAGCCCAAGGCAACGGTCGCGCTGATGCGGCCGTTGCCTTGGGGTCAATGCGTGAAATAACCGTGCCCTGACAGGGCACCAGACCTCTGACGACCTTACAGCCGCAACCATTTCACCTGCCTCCCCCTATCCCGGAGGGATACCAGCCTGTAGCCGGTAGGTAAGCGAGGCACGAGCGACACCACCGGTTACGAATTCCCAAAAAGACCAGCACCCCGGCAGCGGGTGCCAGCGCATATTCTTGTGGGGATTAACATTTTTAAACAATCGGTACAATCGGCCCGAAAAACTCACTGAGGCAATTCGAACTGGATATAAAAATTGGTGCGTTGATTCAGACGATCCGAGGAAATAGAGATTAAGCTGGGAAATTCACGGCGAGAAAAATTGGTGGATACAATTAGAGGATGAGCAAGAAAGCTGTCGCCTTGATGTATGATGCTGTCCGCAGTTAAGCTCCAAGATACAGTATTGTCATCATTTTTTATCTTATCACCATCAAGAAGAAATCCTCCAGGTTGGATGCCCCAATGGTTAGCAATTAAGTTTGTCAACAAATCTGAAGATTTGACCTTAATGTTAACTCCTAAACGCTCTGCCGCTTTAAAACCAACATTCCTAATCGAGAGCTGTATTATTCTGTTGGTATCAATCTTACAAAGCATTCCGTTTGTTGCCAGTGCTCCATTGATGTAGAGGCTGAATGCTGGCGCCTTCAACTGCTCTTTCACCATATCCAGAAACACGTCCATGCGTTGAGTTAGAGGAGTGTTTGTTACATGGCTTTGAGCTAGGTTCACCCAAGGGGCCAATGAGTTTTCTGTATTCTTGAGCTGAATTAAATAGGTATCTCTCTCTTGTCTCAAAATAATCTGATTTTTGATACTCTCGTCCAGCTTTCCCCTCAGCTCAGATGAGGTGGAAGATTCTGTCTCAATTTTTCCCCCATAGTATTTTCCAGCTACAAGTATGCCGCCATAGGTCAGCAACAATGAAATCACACACACGGAAAGCCACCCTCTTTTTAGTAATAGCAAATCAGGTTTGAAGAATTTCAAAAAAGCTTTTGTCCAAGACATGTCCTCCAATGCCAAGTCCTTTCCTAAAGTGAACAATCTTGCCCTGAAGGAATACCTCGACTTTCTTATCTTTTTTGAAGTGCTGGCAACTGCTTGCTTCTTACTCTCATTGGGAATCGTTGACACTTGGTCACTCATGGCAATCAAATAATCGCACGCAGCATGACGAATGAAAGCGCAAACTCGGCTCTTGGTGTGCCACAATTTTAAAGCATCCAACTTTTCCGCATGGAAAAATTCAGCTATCTTGTGGTTGTTAGCTCTACCCAATCCCCCTTGAGCCTCTCCATCCCTCCCACACACTCTCCTCAATCAACATGCTGCTGCTGACCCTTTCACCTCATTTCACCTCCGCCGCGATGAAACCCTACGTGGAGAGCCACAAGATCGCGGGCATCATCGGCATTATCGCGGACAAAACCGGCAAGGGTGTGTCCTGATGTTTGCTCATCACTTCCTACCCGGTGCCCACAACGCCTCCACCATCTGATGATTCAGCCCGTCCAATTCCCGCTGCAACCGTTTTGAAACCGCCTCATCCTTTACCGGTTTCGTTTCCGCCGGATCTTCCCGCAAGTTGAACAACTGAAACTCCGGCACCAGTTTTCCGCCTTCAAGCTGCTTGACCAGCTTCCAATCCCCTGAACGCACCGCGATGTTTGCCCCATACCGCCAGAACAACACTTCATGCGGTGCACCTTGCTTCTCCCCGCGCAAGAACGGCAACAAATTCACCCCATCCAATTTATTTCCCCCCGAAGGCGCAACCTGTGCAGCCGCGAGCGAGGTCGGCAAAATATCCAACGCGATCACCGGCTGCTCATACAACTTGCCCGCCGGAATCTTCCCTTTCCACTGAGCCAGAAACGGCACGCGGATGCCGCCCTCGAAAAGCTGCCCCTTGCCCCCGCGCAACGGTGCATTGCTTGAGGTCAGTTCCTGCGTCGGTCCGCCGTTATCGCTCAAGAAAAAGATCAGCGTGTCCTCCTCCAGCTTCAACTCGCGCACCTTCGCCAGCACCGCCCCCACACTGTCGTCCAGCGACGACAGCATCGCCGCGAAGATGCGCCGTTGCGGATCGGCGATGTGCGTGAAGCGGTCCGGGTACTTCGGCATCGCCTGCATCGGGCTATGCACCGCGTTATACGACACATAGAGAAAAAACGGCTGCTTCTCATTCCGCGTGATGAAACCCACCGCCTCCCGCGTGAATGCATCTGTCAGATACTCCGTCTCCGTAACTTCCACCGTGCCGCGCAGCAACGGATTGTTCTCATCATACGGCGGTTCATTCCCGCCCGTGTGATTGGACCAGATCACCGGTCCATTCGTGAACCTCGTCCCACCCGCCACCGAATTTGTCCTCAAGAACGACATCACGCCATTGAACGGCGGCGGCACAAAGAAATGCCCCTCATGCAAGAAGCCGTAGAATTCATCAAATCCTCGTTTCTGCGGATGAAATTTTCCAGCCGTACCCAGATGCCACTTGCCCACCAAACCCGTACGATACCCCGCTGCCTTCAGATGCTCCGTCATGGTCCCCTCCGTCAGCGGCAACCCGATGCTTTCATCCAGATTGCTCTTCCCCACCACATTCAGCTCATGCCCGAACCGTGTCTGATACCGCCCCGTCATCAACCCCGCCCGTGAAGGACAACAAAACGGTGAACTCACATACCCCTGCGTGAACCGCACCCCATTCCGCGCCAGTGAATCGATGTGTGGCGTGGGAATATCCTTCGCCATCCCCTGACACCCCAATTCTCCATACCCCAGATCATCCGCCAGCAACACGATGATATTCGGCTTCCTTTCCGCTGCGTCCATCGATGACAGCATCAGCATCAGTGCTAAAAGTGGGGCGAGGGATTTCACACACCTGAGTTACTCCAAGCCGGTCACCATCGCAAGCGTGCGTAGAATGGTCACATCCTCGCGGTGTCGGGCGGTGGAGGCGGTTCTATAGACCTATTTGGGGAAATGAAGGGCCAGATTTGCGATCATTTAAGGGCTGGGAATGGCCAGATTTTGCTCAAGTGTCATGGTTGCGTCATAAGAAGGTGTTGAAAGGTGTTTTGTCTATACAGACGTCTTTTTCCGGCCGATATGGTTCTCAGTAAATAACAAAAATCAAATTTATGAATAGTCATTGGACATTGAAAAAACGGGTCATGTTCGGCTTCGGGGTGGTTCTCCTCCTGATGCTGCTGCAAACTGCGGGTAATCTTTATTCGATTCTGAGCGCCAAACGTTCGGCTGACTTTTTGGCTGGTGACGCCGTGCCTGGCATGGAGGCCATCGATAAAATCAAGGTGTGCGCTGAGCAGATACACTCCAAGTTGGGTTGGGGGTTTCTCTCCACCAGTTCGGAAGACACCCGGCAGCTCGAGGCAGAGATTGCCCGGCTCCGAAAGAAATATGCCGAGCTTGAGCACGCCTATGACATCACCATCACCATGGCCATCGATCATCAAAAATTTGACGAGCTTAAGAAGGACGCCCAGAACTATTTCGCACAGGTGGATAAAGTGTTGGCGCTTCAGAAAGCTGGCAAAACACAGGAGGCCCGCGAGTTATCCAATGGAGACATGAGCAAGGCTTTTGAAAACTATTCCACCCACGTTGATTGGTTAATGGACTGGAACGCAGAAAATGGGCACAGAGGAAGCAAGGAGAGCATCACCCATGCTGCCTTCAGCCTGAAGCTTGTGATAATCGGCTCCTTCCTGGTTCTTACGCTGGGTGTCTTGTGTGCTGTGCTGATCGTGCGTTCTCTCTCCAAACTCCTCAGCCAGATCATGGAATCCCTCACCGCCGGTGCCGCGCAGGTGGCCCAGACCGCCGACCACCTCTCCAGCTCCAGCCAGTCCGTCGCTGAGGGCGCCAGCGAACAGGCCGCCAGCTTGGAAGAGACCAGTGCCAGCCTTGAGGAGATGTCGTCCATCACCCGCAAAAACGCCGATCACGCCCGCTCGGCCAAGGAACTCGCCGGCAAAACCCGCGAGGCGGCTGATGCCGGTTCCCACAGCATGATAGAACTCAATTCCGCCATGGCTGAGATCCAGCAGGCCAGCGACAGCATCGCCGCCATCATCAAGACCATCGATGAGATCGCCTTCCAGACGAACATCCTGGCCTTGAATGCTGCGGTGGAAGCCGCCCGGGCGGGTGAGGCGGGGATGGGATTCTCCGTGGTGGCTGAAGAAGTCCGTAACCTCGCCCAACGCAGCGCCCTCGCCGCCAAGGAAACGGGGAGTAAGATTGAGAACGCCATCCGGAAGAGCCGTACCGGGGTCGAGATCAGCGCGAAGGTGACGGGCAGCCTTCAGGAGATCCAAAGCAAGGTCCGCGAGGTGGACCAGCTAGTGGCGGAGATCGCCACCGCCTCCCATGAGCAAAGCACGGGAATCAGCCAGGTAAACGAGGCGGTCATGCTGATGGACAAGGTCACGCAAAATAACGCCGCCAGTGCAGAAGAAGGCGCCAGTGCCGCCGAAGAACTCCATGCCCAGGCAGATACGCTCAAGACTTCCGTCCAACAATTGGAAGCTTTGGTCAACGGTGTTCAAAGCAAAGTGCCCCGGGATATGGCTGTGCCGACCGTCAAGTCTTCAAGGCCGGCAGCTCATACGTGGAACGGAGCGCATCGCGGCAGCGACGTGCAGTTGATCCGCGCGTAAGCTGCTTTCAGCTCCAACTCATCTGAAGGAGAAATCCTGTCGGGGGCCGATCTTAGGGGTCGGCCCCTTTTTTGTCCGGCCAGCACGCCTTCACCAAATTTCTTGGGTAAAATCTTGACCCCCCGTCCTCGCGACCTAGCATCTCGCAACATTTGCGGTTGCGTTGTAGGTTCCCAGTATGAAAGCGATTCTCGCCTTAGAAGATGGAAGTGTGTTTGAGGGGCAGGGCTTTGGTGCCCGCGCGACCTCATGTGGTGAGGTGTGTTTCAACACCTCCATGACCGGTTATCAGGAGATCCTGACCGACCCGTCCTATAAGGGCCAGATCGTCACGATGACCTATCCGCTCATCGGCAACTACGGTGTGAACACGCAGGACGTAGAATCTTGGCAGCCGCACGTGGCCGGTTTCGTCATCCGCGAGCTTTCCCCCATCGTCAGCAACTGGCGCGCGGACCTTTCCCTCGCCGAATACCTCGAAAAGAACGGTATTCCGGGCATCCAAGGTGTCGATACCCGCGCTTTGACCAAGAAACTCCGCGTGCGCGGTGCCTTGAACGGCGTGATCTCTACTGAAGGTTTGACCCCGGCGGAAGCCGTGGCCAAGGCGAAGACCTGGCCGGGCCTCGTAGGTGTGGACTACGTGAAAGAAGTCACGCACAAGGAACCGTTCCTGTGGGATAAGGACGACAAGGACAGCGCCGAATTCCGCATCCTCCGTGGCACTGAGACGGGCGATCCGCGCAACCTGCGCAAGCCCTTGCCTGCGGCGGACATCCCCATCGTCGCCTACGATTTCGGCATGAAGTACAACATCCTGCGCCAGCTCCGCCAGAGCGGGTTCAAGGTGCAGGTCGTTCCCGCCACGACACCCGCCGCGGAAGCGCTGAAGTACAAGCCCGCCGGCATTTTCCTCTCCAACGGCCCCGGCGATCCGGCAGCCCTTGGTTACGCCGTGCAAGCTGCCTCGGACCTCGTGAAATCAGGTCTGCCCGTGTTCGGCATTTGCCTCGGCCATCAGATCTTGGGTCAAGCCTTGGGTGGCAAGACCTTCAAGCTCAAGTTCGGTCATCGCGGCGGCAATCAGCCGGTGAAAGATCTCGAGACGGGCAAAGTGGAGATCACCTCGCAGAACCACGGTTTTGCTGTGGATCCCGCGTCTTTGCCATCCGATGTGGCGGTGAACCGCATCAATTTGAACGATCAGACCGTGGAAGGTATGCGCCACAAGACGAAACCCGTTTTCTGCGTGCAATATCACCCGGAAGCATCGCCTGGACCACACGATTCCTCGCCACTTTTCAACGAATTTCGCCAGCTTGTGTCCAAGCACAGTTAGGCAACATGTGCTCAGGGCGAGTACGTATTTTCTGAAATTTGGCGCAACTTTATGTGCCGGATGGACATACAAGTGGTAAAACGGTTTGACTTGAGTCGCTCAATGTCAATAATGCAGCCACAAACGTTCCACTTATGCCCAGACTTGTTGTTCTAAGCGAAGGTTACACAGGCCGGACATACGAGCTGACCGTGGAGAAAACCACGATCGGTCGCGTGGACGATAATTCTTTCTCGATCCCTGATGGCTCCATGTCCAGCCATCACTGCGAGATTCATCTCAAAGGGAACGACGTCGTGGTGAAAGACCTGAACTCCACCAACGGCACGTTTGTGGCGGGAGAACAAGTCACCGATACGGCTCCGCTCAAACCGGGACAAATTTTGCGACTCGGCTCCATCGAGATCCGTTTGGAAGATGGCGCCACACAGCCACCGCCGAAAGCCATTGATCGCACTCAAGTGATCAAGCAGGGCATCAAGGCTGGCGATCTGGAGAAGAAGAGCACGGAGTTCAAGGCAGACACATCTCACTTCAAGCCCAAGTCAAACAAGGTCGCCAAAGTCTTCATCGTCATCGGCGTGATTCTGTTCCTCGTGATCGTCGGCGCACTCATCGCCGCATTCATGGGCGGCCGCGGCAAGTAACCGTCAAACGGTTTCGAGTTTCTTGTTGTTAGTTTCGGGTCGTGTTTCACGCACGCTCGTCCCATGCATCTCCAAGTGCTTTTCGTCAATCCAGAGAATAGAATGGAATGCCGACACCTCCGATAAGGAAGTGATCGGGATCACCATCAGCGCGAAACCCTCTATCGCATCCAAACGCAAACAACTCGAAACTCAAAACAAGAAACCCGAAACTCTATTTCTCTCGCAACCACCGCGCCACATCCCGCGCCGCATACGTGATGATGATATCCGCACCCGCGCGCTTCATTCCCAGCAACGTTTCCAGCGTCACGGCTTTTTCATCGATCCAGCCATTCGCCGCGGCGGCTTTGATCATTGAGTATTCCGCGCTCACGTTGTAAGCGGCGGTGGGATAGTTGAACGTCGTCTTCACGCGCTGGATGATGTCCAGATACGCGAGCGCCGGTTTCACCATCACGATGTCCGCGCCTTCGGCGATATCCAGCGCCACTTCGCGCAACGCCTCATCACTATTGCCCGCGTCCATCTGATAACTGCGGCGATCCCCGAACTTCGGCGCCGACTCTGCGGCTTCACGGAAAGGTCCGTAGTAAGCTGAAGAATACTTCGCCGCGTAAGACATGATGGGCGTGTCCGTGAAACCGCCCTTGTCGAGAGCTGCACGAATGGCCGCCACGCGACCATCCATCATATCGCTCGGCGCGATGATGTCCGCCCCCGCCTCAGCATGGCTCGCGGCTGTGCGCGCGATGAGCTTCAGCGAAGGATCATTCAGGATGCACGCGCCATTCTCATGCTGATGCACGATGCCGCAGTGCCCATGGCTCATGTATTCGCAAAGGCACACATCCGTCACGACGAGCAAATCCGGCAGCTCTTTCTTCAGCGCACGAACAGCCTGTTGCACGATGCCATTCTTCGCATACGCACCGGAGGCCTTCGTATCCTTTGCATCGGGAATGCCGAAGAGCAGAACCGCAGGCACGCCATCTGCATAAGCGGCGGCGGCTTCCTTCACCAGTTCATCCACGGAAAGCTGGAACACGCCGGGCATGGAGCCGATGGGCTGGCGCACCTTTTTGCCGCTGCGCGCGAAGAGCGGGAGAATGAGCTGGTCCGCACTCAACCACGTCTCCCGGACGAGACGGCGCAGGGCAGGAGACTGACGCAAACGACGCGGGCGCAAGGCCGGAAAAGCAGGTGCAGGGGCGTTGTGCATGGGGCAAAAATTATTCAGTCCAGAAATCGATCACGAACACATCATCCACGATTTCTTTCACAATGGTGACAAACTTCTGGTGTTCCGGATGCGGCAGATAGGCTTCGCGATCCTTCTCCGTCTTGAACGTGACGATGTAGCAATGTGTGAACCCTTTGTTCAATCCTTCCGGGCTGTTGTTCACGCCCGCTTCATAACCCGCGATGCCTGGGATCTTTTCCTTCAGCGCGGCGAATTCCTTGTTCAGCTTCTCGATCTGCGCCTTGGTGGCGGCTTCCTTGAATTTGAAGCAGACGACGTGCTGGAGCTTCTTGGTGGCCTTGGCTTTATCCGCGGCAAAAGAAGGCGTGGCCAGGACGAGGCCGAGCATGAGCGTCAGGGCGAGAGCGAACGTTTTCATGCGCAGTATCTTCCATAGAATGAGGCGAACTGCAAGCTCGCGGCAATGTGCTGCCGGATTCCAGCCGGCAGTAAGGGGTCTGGAATAGTGACAGATGGTTGGTCGAATCGGAAACTGGCTGTCTTTATTCCGCCAGGCAGCAGTGCTTGATAAAACGAGAGTAGACGGGCTTATTCGGACGCGCTTGTCCCGCCGGCTGGAATCCGGCAGCACAGGCTCCTACAGTGTCTCTTCTCCCGTCGTCGGATAAAGCGTCATATCGATCGCAATGCCTAATTGCCCTGCCAGTAACAGCAACTCCGCTGGCAAAGAATCCGTCTGCGTCACCGCGCCTTTACGACGCTCATATGGAAAATCCAAACACAGCTTGGTGACTCCGGGATAAGCGGACAACCGTGCCAGTTCCAATTCATTCTCTTTCAGGAACTCGATGGCATCCGCGATTTGAGGTTTGAGAACGCCCCACGTCTCGCTGACTTCCATGGTGAAGCCGCTGCGAGGATACTTTCTTTCAGGATGTTTGGTGAGCGGGCTCTCACCGCGATGATAAACTTGGTCCGGCAGAAGTGAACTGCTGATGAGAAATGCATCCACATCAAATTCTTCGCCCTGAGCTACTAAGATGCATCCCATGAAGATGTTCTAAGTGGACATGCCTTGATCTGACGAGTGATTTTTCTTCTGCATTTCATGCTGCCACCAGTTGGGGACACCCAAATAACCCGCCAGCGGGCTTGACGCATTCCGCTTACGCACCTATTTTGCTCGCCCTTATGGCTTGAGCGACCGGTCATGTTGGCCGGGCGCATGGATTAGCCTTGTTTACCGACGGAAAGGACATTGTTGTGAATGTAACGGTTGAGACTTTGGCCCCGTGCAAGAAGTTGCTGCGCGTGGAAGTGGACGTGCAGACGGTGGATGCTGCTTTTGACAGCGTCACAAAAGAATTTCAGCGCTTCGCGCAGCTCCCTGGCTTCCGCCCGGGCAAGGCTCCACGCGACATGATCGTGAAGAGCTTCTCCGGCCGTATCGAGGAAGAAGTGAAGAAGAAGCTCATCCCTGACTCCTACCGCAAGGCTTTGGAGCAGGAAAAGATCAAGCCCGTCGTCTATCCCGACATCGAGGAGATCCAGTTCGGCAAGGGCCAGTCCCTGCAGTTCGCCGCCACGATCGAGACTGAGCCGGAATTCGAACTCCCGGAATACAAGGGCCTCGAGATCAAGCGCGAGAAGGCCACGGTGACCGAAGCCGATGTGGAACGCGCCCTGAACACGCTCCGTGACCAACGCGCCGTCTATAATGACGTGGAGCGCGAAGTGAAGTCCGGCGACTACGTCGTCGTGAACTACACGGGCACCAGCGAAGGCAAGCCGCTCACGGACATCGCTCCCACGGCGCGCGGCCTGACGAAGCAGGAAAATTTCTGGATGCACATCGCCAAAGACCAGTTCATCCCGGGCTTCACCGAGCAATTGGTGGGTGCCAAGAAGGGTGAGACGGTCAAGGTGAGCGTCGATTTCCCGGCGGACTTCGTGTCCCAGCCGCTCGCCGGCAAGAAGGGTGATTACGAAGTCACCATCGTGCAGGTGAAGGACAAGACGGTGCCTGCCTTGGATGACGAATTCGCGAAGTCTTGGGGTGCTGAAGATCTCAGCAAGCTCAACGAAGGCGTGAAGGGCGATCTCCAGAACGAACTGGACGCGAAACAGAACCGCTCCTTGAAGGACCAGCTCGTGCAGGCCCTCCTCGGCAAGGTCAGCTATGAACTGCCGGAGACGGTCGTGAACAGCGAGACGCGCAACATCATCTACAACGTGGTGAACGAGAACCAGCGTCGTGGTGTGGACCGTGAGACGATCGAATCCAGCAAGGACCAGATCTTCGCCACGGCGAACAACTCGGCCAAGGAACGCGTGAAGGCGATGTTCCTCTTCCACCGCATCGCGGAGAAGGAAGGCATCAAGGTAGAGCAGCAGGAAGTGGCGCAGCAGGTCATGGCCATGGCTGAGCAATACCAGATGAAGCCCGAGAAACTCGTGAAGGAACTGGAGAAGAACAACGGCTTCCAGGAGATCCACGAGCGCATCCTCGCCGCGAAGGTGCTGGACTACCTCCAGCTCAACGCGAAGATCGAAGAAGTGGCCGCCGCTTCGTAATCGGTCTTAAATAGAATATCCGAAAGCCCCGGACAGAAATGTCCGGGGCTTTTTGTTTTTGGAGCGCGGGTCTCCGACCCGCAGCAATGTCCATAAGCAAAGGCAGTGTGAGAATGCTTGCGGCGAACATCCCAAACTCCCCGTGCCGGCAGGCACGAAAGATTCTTAGCGGCGGCTTTTAAGCCGCCGTTGCGACGTCTGGAAACAGCGTCGCGTTAGCGACGCAAGATTCATCTCCTCTTCGGTCACTACGTGACCGTATTTTAAAAAACGTTAAACAGCGGCTTGAAAAGCCGCTGCTAAGAATCTTTTGGCCCTATGGGCCAGAACAAATGTGTGGTTTGTGCGCATTCCGTTTCTCCCCTCCATTTGTAATACCCAAAACCACCTTCCTGAATAATGGTGTCTCTCGAAGAGTAAAAAGAGAGGAACCATGAACACGACGATCAAAGACTTCACCGAAGCGCAGAAGCACGCGCTGCTCGATCTCACCATGCTGGCGATGTATGCGGACGGTCATCTCGCCTCAGCAGAAGACGCACGCGTGCATCGTTTGCTGGAGAACTTGGGTTACGTGAGTGAGTATGATCGCAACACGCAATATGACGCCTCGATCGCACGCGTAAGCCGTCATGCGCTGACAGCGGTGGGAGCGAAAGAACATGCCATCTCCCTTGCGCAAACTTTCACTACACCACAACAACGGTTGAAGGTGCATGAACTGCTGAATGACCTCACCTCCAGCGACAGTAAGGTGTCGTTGCAGGAAGGTGAGTTTCTATCCGTGGTGCGCGAGGCGCTGAAGGCGTAAACAAGGTAGGGCTGGCTGTCCTCAGCCGGCCGCTGACGAAGCCGAGGGCATTCAACTGCTTCTGACTAGATGACGTCAGAAGATGTAAACGTTCCAAGAAAAAGAACATTCTTAAGCTCTCGTCGTCACTACGCCCTTGGATCGAGAATCTCGCTGGCTCCGTCAGCGGCCCGCTGAGGACAGCCGGCCCTACCATCTATTGCAGATTCGGTGATAAACGGTCATTCGGACGGTATATCCACGGCCAATCCTCCGCTCGTTCACACAATTCCCGACGGATTGGATTCATTAGGATGTAACTGATTTTCTCCAGTTCCTCCTTTTGATTCCTCAATCGATGGTCGAAATAGTCTCGTTGCCATTCGACACCTTCTGTCCGCGCTAGATACTTTTTCCACTCCTTCACGGTCGGATCCAGATTTGAATTATCAGGGAAAGCGATCACCGCATGCAGATGGTCCGGCATCAGTAACATAATCCGACAATGCCACATCAGATTTTCATGATAGTGAGCTGCTGCCGCCAAAATGGCATCTCCTATCCCAGTCTGGCAAAGTTGATTCCGCCATCGAACTTCACAATTTATGGTGATGAAAAAGAAACTGCCACCCTCCACCCAAGCAGGCACCTCATGAGGAAGACGTTTGCGCTTCGGCAAATCCATATGTCTAAACGGTAATACTCACTGTGCAGCATGGAAAGCCCAAGGTAGGTAGGGCACCGCTGTCCTCAGCGGGCCGCGACGGAGCCGAGGGCGTTCGATGGCTTGTGACTAGGTGGTCTCAGAAAGATGTAACCGTTCCAAGGAAGAAACATTTTAAAGCCCTTGTCGTCACTGCGCCTTCGGTTTGAGTATCTCGCTGGCTTCGGCGGCGGCCGGCTGAGGACAGCCAGCCCTACCTATCTCACGCCTGCAACGACGCCAGCACTTCTGGATCACGCACATCCACCCAGCGGCCTGCGATCTGCAATCCGGCGAGCTTTTGTTTCGCGGTGAGCATGGCGGTGAGAGCGTCGGTGAGTTCGTATTCGCCGCGCGGAGATTTCTCCAGCTTGGCGGTGAAGTCGAAGACGGACGGTTCGAAGATATAAATGCCCGCGTTATACCACGCAGTATCACCGGCTTTCAGATAACCTTGCTGGCGCAGTTCGGTGAGTTGCGCTTGCGAGGGTTTTTCGACGAGGTGGTTCAGGCAGAAGGCTTCATCGAAGAAGAAGAGGCCGCCCTTGGTCACATCTTCGCTGCCGGTGACGGTGACGAGGCCGGAGAACTTGCCGCTGTTGAAACGCTTGAGCATGTCCGCATACGTCTCCGGTTTCACAAGGATATCGCCATAGGTGAGGAGGAAGGTTTCGCTGCCTACGAATTCCTTGGCGAGTTCCGGTGCCTTGCCGGTGCCGTCTTGCACGACTTGGCGCGCGTAAGAAATCTTCGCACTCCATTTTGAGCCGTCGCCGAAATAGCCTTCCACCACTTCCGCGTGCCAGCCGGTGATGATGCAGAACTCGCGCACGCCCACGCTGAGCAGGCCTTCCACGATGTGTTCGAGGATGGGCTTGCCTTGGACCTTGAGCATGGGCTTCGGGATCTCAGCGGTGAGATCTTTCATGCGAGTGCCTTTACCGGCGGCGAGGATGACGGCTTTCATGTGAGTGCAGAATTAAGAATGAAGAAGGCCGAAAAAGAAAATCTTAATCGGCCTTCTTTTATGAATTTCTAAGATCGATTACGCGCCGAACTTATCGAACATCTTGGCGTTCGCCTGCATGTAGCGCATGAGGTATTTCGCCTCGAACACGCCGAGGGAGCCCATGTTCGCGCCCGTCTCGCTGAAGCGTTCCAGCTTGTCGGAGCCGCTGCACTCGGAGTGGAGCAGCACCGGCTGCGGATGCCAGGAGTGGGACTTCATGGAGCACGGCGTGGAGTGATCGCCCGTGATGACGATGACATCCGGCTTCTTCTCCATGAGGATCGGCAGCGCGGCATCGAAATCTTCGATGGCCTTCTTCTTCGCATCGAACTTGCCGTCTTCACCGGCCTTGTCCGTGTATTTGTAGTGGATGAAGAAGAAGTCGTAGTTGTCGTATTCTTTCTTATACGTCTCGAACTGCTCGGTGATGGTCTGGGCGCCTTCGAGCTTCGTCATGCCGACGAGCTGGGCGAGGCCCTTGTACATCGGATACACGGCGATGCAGACGGGCTTGAGCTTGTAACGCTCTTCGAAGAGGGGGATGGCCGGTTGATGGGCGATGCCGCGCATCAGGAAGCCGTTGGCCGGGCTCTTCTTCGCGAGCACGGGCAGCGCGGCCTTGTAAAATTCAGCGATGAGCTTCGCGGCCTTCTTCTGCTTGGCAGACTTGGCATCGCGCGGCTTGGCCGTCGGGATGGGCAGACCTTCGCGGTTCGGATCGGCATCCGTGAGCGGTCCTTCGAGACCTTTGCCGCGGAAGATGACGACGAAGCGATGTTCCTTGCCCGCTTTGATGATGACTTCCGTGTCACCGATCTTTTTCACCTTCTTGGCGAGGAGCGCGCAGAGTTCTTCGCATGTCTCAGTCGGGATACGACCAGCGCGGCGATCCGTCACGATGCCCTTGGCATCCAGCGTGCAGAAGTTCGCGCGGGCGCAAACATCACCGGCCTTCAATTCCACACCGAGGCCGAGAGCTTCGATGACGCCACGACCGACTTGGTATTCCAGCGGATCATAGCCGAACAGCGCGAGGTGACCCGGGCCGGAGCCAGGCGTGATGCCGGGAGCCACGGGGGTCATGCGGCCTTGAGCCACGCCAGCCGCGACGAGCTTGTCGAGGTTCGGCGTTTTGGCGGCTTCGAGAGGGGTGAGCTCCCCTTGGGGCATGGTGGCGATGTCACCCAAGCCGTCCAACACGATGAGGGCGAGCTTGGTTTTTGTTTTGATGGTCAGTTCCGAATAAAGTGCGTCGAGGTTCATGGTCCTAATTCAATTTCAACTGTTTCAAAAAGCATATCAGGCCATTGACGGGCCGACAGGCGCGGGTGATATTGCGGGCGTAGGGAGGAGTGGTCAACGGTGAATCGTTTGGCCACAGATGTCTCAATTTGTCTCACTATTAGACGTATGTGCATATTACAAGAATCGCTCTCAAGAATGACAAAAAATGTCTACGAATTGCAGGTTTGTAAGAGCTTTGTAAAGAGCCGGTTACAGGAAATTGTGTCCAAGAATCACACTTGGCAAGGGACACGCTGCTCTGAAGCCTAAAATCAGTGCTGAAAAGCTGTTTTTGAAGGATAATACGATTGGATAGCCAGCTACATATTCTGTTAGTAGAGGATGACCAGAACGACGTAATGCTTATCGATATGCATTTGCGTCGCAGCGGAATGAATTTCCTGCTGCATCATGTGCGTCGGCGGGAGGATTTTATCCGTGCCCTGCAAACTCTGCGTTATGACGTCATCCTTTGTGACTTTACTTTGCCGGGATTGACGGGGCTGGATGCTCTCGAAACAGCGCAGCAACTCGCGCAAGGCACGCCCTGCTTGATCGTCACCGGTTCCATCAATGAAGAGACGGCTGTGGAGTGCATGAAGGCGGGGGCATCTGATTATGTGTTGAAGAATCACATCGGGCGGCTGCCGCAAGCGATTCTGACCACGTTGCAGCGGCACAAGGCAGAATTGGAACGCGAAAAAGCGGTAGAAGCAGTGCGGGAGAGCGAGAAGCGTTTCCGGATGCTGGCTGATTCTGCGCCGACGCTTATCTGGATGGCGGGCAGCGTGGGCGAGTTCATCTATTTCAATCAGCCGTGGCTGGATTTCACGGGCAAGACTTTGGAGAGCCAGTTGGGCGATGGCTGGCTTTCCTGCGTTCATCCGGATGATGCGCAGAAGGCGATGATGCAGTATCTGAATGCCTTCCATGACGCGAAGCCGTTCGACTTGGAGTATCGCCTGAAGCGCAAGGACGGGGTGTATCGGTGGTTCTTGAATCGCGGACAGCCACGTCTCGTCGGTGATAACAAGCTCGTGGGGTACATCGGTTCGTGCATCGATATCACAGAGCGCAAGGAAGCGGAGCAGCGCCTGAGCGATTCATTGCATGAGAAGGAAGTGTTGCTGCAGGAAGTGCATCATCGCGTGAAGAACAACATGCAGGTGATCAGCAGCCTCTTCAGCCTGGCGGCCTCGCAGCAATCGAATCCGGTGGTGAGCGCGATGTTGCGGGAGAATCAGAACCGGGTGCAATCGATGGCGCTGGTGCATGAGAAGTTCTATCGGAAGACGGATCTGGCCAAGGTGGATTTCCAAGATTATCTGCACGATCTGGTGACGCATCTGTTCCGGTCATTTGGGGCGGTGGGCCGTGTGCATTATGTTTTGCAGACGGAGCCGGTGCAGCTCACGGTGGACAGCGCGATCCCCTGCGGATTGATCGCAAACGAGCTTTTGAGCAATGCGTTGAAACATGCGTTTCCGCAAGGGCGGCAGGGCACGGTGACGGTGCAGCTCGGGACGAACGGCGATGGCGTCGCCCAGATGTGCATCAGTGATGACGGACTGGGACTGCCTTCGGAATTTGACACCAAGCGCGGCAATACATTGGGGCTGCAACTGGTGCGGACTTTGACCGATCAACTTGGCGGGCAGATCGAGGTGCTGCGCCAGCCTAACACATCTTTTAGAATCAATTTCCCGTCTCCGGCGGCAAACAACCGGAGCAGTATCGTATGAAAGAGTCTCCTTCCATCATGGTCGTTGAAGACGAAGGCATCGTCGCGCGCGATCTCAGCCAGCGGCTGACCCATCTGGGTTACCGCGTCCCCGCCATCTCGATGACGGGCGAAGACGCGCTCAAGCAGGCCGAGGCCATCCATCCCGACCTCGTGCTCATGGATATCAATTTGCGCGGTGGCATCGATGGCGTTGAGACCGCCACCCGCTTGCGCCAGAAGCACAACGTGCCGGTGATCTATCTCACGGCGTATTCGGATTCATCGACTCTGGATCGCGCGAAGCAGACGGAGCCATACGGTTATCTGCTGAAACCATTTGTGGAACCGGAGCTGCATGCGGCCATCGAGGTGGCGCTCTTCAAACACCAGCGCGAACTGCAGAGCGAAACCAATGGGCCTCGTGCCGACAAGACCATGGATGCTGCGCCGGATGGCGTTCTCCTGCTCGACATGGAAGGCAAGATCACCGAGGCAAACTCAGCAGCGGAAAATATCCTTGGTGCAACGTCAAAAGATCTGAAAGGGAAGATTTTTTTGGAAAAGGTCGTATCCTTCGAATGGCATACCTGGTTTGGTCATGAAATGGAAGAATTCGCCGCAGGCAGGAAATCGCAAGGCGATACGTGGATGGAGATCCATGCGTTGCGGCATGATGCCACGACGTTCCCCGCTGAAGTCACCATGAGTCTCGTGGAGGCCAAGGGGCAAAGGTGGATGGTGATCTTCATGCGTGATATCTCTCGCCGACGCCGTTTCGAGCAGGAGGTGGACAAGCTCATCCGCAGCCTCCAAAGCTCGCTGGCGAACATGAAGACCTTGCGCGGCATGATCACGATCTGCACCACGTGCAAAAAGATCCGCGATGACCGCGGTGATTGGAGCACGATCGAGCGTTACCTGATGTCCCGCACACCCGCGACGTTCTCGCACAGTTACTGCCCGGATTGCCTGGCACAGGTGCGGAGAAGTCTGGGGTTATAAGTTTCGAGTTTCTGGTTTCGAGTTGGAGTGAGCGGACGCCGCTAAATAACTCGAAACTAGAAACCAGAAACTAGAAACCAAAATTTCCCCATCCTTGACAAAAGACCGTTTTCTGCGAATTTTCCGCCGTTAGTAATGCGTTCTAACTCTGCCAATATTATTATGATCGCCGGGATCATGATTATTGCCTCCTCCTCGGGGCAAGGGTAGAGACGCGCATACATAAATAAGATTTCACCCTAAGCCCTGAGAGAATCCTCTCAGGGCTTTTTTGTTTTCCGAAATCCAAAAAATCCCATGAAAACTCCCATAGCCCAAAACGTATCGCTCTCTGATGTCATAGCCGCCCAAGCTCGCATCGGTGGGGCGATTGTGCGGACGCCGTGCGAACGGTCCATGGGCTTGAGCGAGCTGACGGGCAGCGAGGTGTGGTGCAAAAGGGAATACCGGCAACGCACGGGGAGCTTCAAGGAACGTGGGGCGCGGAGTGCGCTAAGCCTGTTGCCGCGTCATAAGGCGAGGCGGGGAGTGATCGCGGCGTCTGCAGGGAATCATGCGCTTGGTCTCGCATGGCATGGGAAGCAGCTCGGCATACCCGTGACGGTGGTGGTGCCGCGCAATGCCTCGCAATTGAAGGTAGCGAAGTGTCGGCAGCTCGGCGCGCATGTGGTGCTGCATGGCGCGACGTTTGATGAGACGCGGGCGTATGCGCTGGAGCTTTCGGAGGAGTGGGGACTCGCATATCTGCCGCCGTTCGATGATGTGAACGTGATCGCCGGGCAGGGAACGCTGGCGCTGGAGTTGCTGGAGCAAGTGCCGGAGTTTGATGCGGTGCTCGTGCCAGTAGGTGGTGGCGGATTGCTGGCGGGGGTGGTGACGGTGTTGCGATCTTTGCGACCCGGCGTGCAAGTGATCGGTGTGGAACCGGAGAACGCGGCGTGTTTCACCAGTGCATTGCAACATGGCGGGCCAGTGAAGGTGAAGACGAGTCCGACGCTGGCGGATGGGCTGGCAGTGGCCGAGGCGGGTCGGGTGACGTATGCGAATGCGGCACCGTGGGTGGATGATGTGGTGACAGTGAGTGAAGCGGAGCTGGGCGAGGCGATAGCTGTTCTCTCGCGTGAAGAAGGCGCGGTGGTGGAAGGAGCAGGAGCGGCGGGACTGGCGGCGTTGCTCAGTGGTAAGGTGCCGTCACTGAGTGGGAAGCGGGTGGTGTTGCCACTGACTGGGGGAAATATCGATGCTCAGGTGCATGCAAGGGTGGTGACACAATATCAGAACGAGAAAGCGGCGGCTTGAGTGAGTGGCTAATTCTGGCTAGACTGGCTAGAATTTGTATGCGAGAGTGCGAGAGATGAAAACGTGGCAGATTCAGCATGCGAGGAACAATCTGTGTCGCATCGTGAAAGCAGCCCAACAGGGGCATGCGCAGGAATTGACGCGGCATGGGGAGGCGGTGGCGGTGGTGATCTCGATGAAGGATTATCGGAATCTGGCAGGCAAGAAAAAGGGCACGATGGCTGGGCTCATCAAGCGGTCGAAGGGATTGAATGTGGAGCTGGATATCAAGCGGTCCAAAAAGGCGGCGCGTGAGATCGAGTTATGAACGGGTTCTTGCTGGATACGCAGGTGATCAGCGAATTGATCCGGCCGCAGCCAGAGGCAACCGTTGTTGCCTGGTTGGAGGCGCAGGAATCGGACCGACTGTTTTTATCGGTTTTCAGCATTGGTGAGATTGAGAAGGGGATCGCGCGGGTGACGGATGCGCGGCGGCGGGCGAAGTTGCGGAAGTGGCTGGATGAGGATGTCAGCGCCACGTTTGCGGGGCAGGTATTGCCGGTGGATGAGGCAGTGTCGATCACTTGGGGCAAGGCATTGGCGCAGGTAAACCGGCCATTGCCAGCGATCGATTCGCTGATTGCCGCGACGGCGCTGCATCATGGGCTGACGATGGTGACGCGGAATGAGGCGGATATGGAGTTGCCGAAGCTGGTGGTGTTCAATCCCTGGGAGATGAATTAACCGTTTCTATTATCATCAGATGAGGTGGATAAAGTTGTATCTAATATCTTAAACCGGTTTTTTCCATATCCATCATACGAGTCGTAGGGAATAAGCACGTTTCTAAACCAGCAGGTAGCTTGTTCGGCATACTGATTACGCCACCCTTGAATGCGGTCACTATAGGAAGGGATTGTGTGAAAGACAAATTCACCTACGGACATGAGCAGCCAGGCTTCAAAGCTGATTTCATCCTTGTAGTGGCGGAATTGGTAGGCGCAACGCTCTCTGAAATCGAGATGATCAGCGCTGGTCCAGTCGCAATATTCGATAGTCTGAAGATCACCCTGCATATTGGCACATGCCGCAGTCAGATTGGGATCAGGCACAGGCGGATCGAAGTGTAGGCAATACTCCAGATATCTGGCTACGCAATGATCTGGGTCGTGAAAAACAATCGCAGGATGTTCACCTGAGCCACCGCCCAAGACTAGAACGCCGGCACACACATTATCGGTCATGATAAGGTGCTTAGGCAGGCGATGACCATCTTGAGGATTGCGATGAACCAAGGAAGTGGGGTTGATGCCGAGTGGTTGATAAAGCGGTAATCCCAAGAAGCTGCCGATGCGGAGATGCTCAATTGTATCAATGGCGCTCATGGTGATGAGCTAAACAGGTGGTGATACAAATGTAAATGCATCGAGTTTATGCCAGATGGATTGTGCTCATCATTTCTGAATATCCGGCAGGCAATCGTACACTTCATCTGCCGTCTGGCAGCGGGTGAGCAATTCTACGATTTCAGGAAGAGGATCGGCGTAGTGGCCCGGCAGATCGCGTTCGCCGGAGAGTGTGGGAGGGAAGGCGAGTTGTTCTGCCGGTGGATTAAATGCTGCGTTCACACCGGGTTTGTTGCCGCGGGCGTCGAGGCGATACCAGCCGTGCTGGCGCAGGTGCACGGCGTTCAGTCCGTGGAGAGTGAAGCGAAGATCGGTGTCGGAAACTTGTAGGCGCTGATAGCACAGGGCGGCGGGAATGCCGTTTGCGCGAAGCAAGGCGGCGAGCAAGTGTGATTTAGCGTAGCAATAGCCGGTACGGTGTTGCAGGACTTCGGAGGCGGTGAAGGTCACGACGGGGATGCGAAAGTCACGGCTGTGACGGACTTCATCACGGACCCAGAGGAAGCAATTCCTCGTGATGGCTTCGTCATCGCCATGGCAGTCTTGAGCGAGTGCGTGGGCTTGGGCGAGGACGGCGGGGTGTTGCCAATCGATGGCGTGGGTGGAGTGAAGGAATTCGTTCATTGCGGCGGTTTGCAGGCTTGCATGGGCTCATTTAAGGGCCAAAGCATTTGTTTGCAAGCGGGTTGCATTTGGATGTGTTGTGGATGGAGTTGCGTGCGACAGCAATCTTGCGTCGCTGACGCGACGCTGTCTGTTTATGCCATTACGGCGGTTTGAAAGCCGCCGCTAAGAATCTTTCGTGCCTGATGGCACGGGAACAGGCGGGTGAATTTTTGGTAGAATGGGAGCATGACTGTCGGAATTCCGTCTAATGCTGCATGAAGAGACCTGTTTTGATTTTCACTGTATGGTTGGGTTTGGGGGTTGTGTTGGCGTTGTTATCCGGAACGGCGAGGGGTGCGGAGGAGCTGAAGCTGATCGAGGCGAAGTTCATCATGCGCGGTTACTGTTACGCGGGGAGCAAGATGGACACGAAAGCACCGGGCGGATTCGGGCCTTCGGATAATATGCCGAAGAAATTGGAGACGGCGAAGTTCAAGGCAGAGGAGGGGAAGTTGAGTTTGATCGCGTTGACGGCGGAGACGGTTCCGTTCGTGAAAGATTATCGCGGGTTTCGTTTGGTGCTGATGAATCGGACGAAAGCGGAGATGACGTTTGATGCGTCGGATTCGCGGCTATCGATCATCCAGGAGGCTCAGGATGCACAAGGGAAGTGGCAACCGATCGAGTATCTGCCGATGAGTTGGTGCGGGAACAGCCGGCATCGGGTGTTTTTACCGAAGGGCGAGTATTGGGAGTTCGTTGCGCCAGTCCATTCCGGTCCGATGAAGACGAAGCTGCGCTTCATGTTGAAGCAAGATCAGACGACGACGATCTATTCCAATGAGTTCGAAGGGAGCATTGATCCGCAGCAGTTCACGACGAAGCAGGGGCATACGCCAAAGGGGATCATGGATCCGTATTTTGAGTGATAAAGAAATGACGGATGATGAAGCTAGAATGACCAAGGAATGAGTAAGGTGCCTATTGAGGGCGTTCGAAAAATGGTGTGGTCCAGATGCGTTGTTGCCACTGGGGCCAGACTGTTTTTATTTCATTCAGCAACCATTCGCCGCCGACGGTGATGGAGCTTTCGTGGGAGGCGTAGATGATCCAGTCGAGATTTTTGTCCGACCAGAAACCTTCCAGCCCATTGTAGTGAGGTTCAAAGGAGGAAACGCTGAGTTCGTAACTTTCACCGCCTTCGCGATGTTCGTAGAGGTGAGTCACGCCGTGAGCTGTGAGGATGCGGCGCAATGATTCCTCACCGAGTTCGTGGGCAAAGTAATGGTCTTGAAAACATTCGGCGTGTGCGGGGCGATCGCCTGAGAGCGGCCACCAGCAGTGTTCACGGATACTCCAAGTGGAGCAGAGATGTTGGTAGAGGCGTGCTGCTTCGTCTTTTTCGAGACGGCGGAAATGTGCGTCTGGAGAATTCATGTTAGACGCCGAATGCGAGATGAAATCCAAGGCTGGCTTCCTGCGCGGCGAGGAGGATTTTTTCCAACTGTTCGAGATCGTATCGCATGCCTTCGGTGAGGTCATTTTCAGTCTCTTCCTTGCGACCGAAGCCGAGATCGGGTTCGAGGGGGACTTTTGCGCCCTTACGGATTTTCGCCAGAATGCTTTGGACGGCGGCGAGTCCGACGGTGGCATCGTGCCACTGCTCGCTGCCGAGTTCGGAAATAAAGGGAGTCAGGGGTGAGAGCAGGGTTTTGGCGTCGGGTGATTCGGATGGTGGAGGGGTTGACTTGGCTCCACCAAAATCCACGGCGATGATCTTGGAATCTCCTGAGGGCGGGGAATCATTGCCCATGGAATCGCTGCAGTAAGCGATGGCTAGGGATTTGCCTTCCATGCGGGCGCTGACGGCGATGTCCACCTCGAGAATGCAGTGAATGGCGATGCTCATAGTTTTGCTGTGTGACCCTATCTTTGGAAAGTTGGTGTCCTTGGCTGAGGATTCTCGTCCGTTAGTGAGGCGGGTCAAGTCTGGGAAAGTGGGGCAATTTTAGCCATGGATCCAGCACAGACGAAATACGGATGGGAAGGTGAGGTTTAGGTCCGTTTCTTTGCTTCGGCAGCGATGAGGGGAGTAATGAGAGCGAGTCTCATGGGAATATGTTTTGACAATCTGGCGCACTATCGCAGAATCCGTCTCCCGTTGCGCGGGAATCCAGTCCGCGCCGCCACCACGCTGGCTTTTCCGGTGATCTTGGTTTCTACCAGGACGTTTTACCCGGGTTCGCGATCGTGGATTTTTAATTTGGCGGCGAAAGATTGGAAAACTGGGCTGCGGGCCTTGATAAGGTCTAATGACGCTTATTAAGGAAACCTAAATCATGCGCCGTAAGCGGAGTTTGCTTGCGGAAGTTTAGGGAAAGCCTAATAAAAAACGCGACGCACGAACAGTGCGTCTTATTTTGCTGGGTAAAAAGCATAAGTAGTTTGGTTGTTGTTAAGCTGGTTTGCGGTTGAGATTAACGAAAATGATGCTGATGTGGCGAGGAAAGCTGCTGAAAGCTCAGAAAAGTTAAGCCCAAATGTCAGACATTTTTCCTAAATGGACCAATAAGTTGCCGCTACTCATCGTAGTGGGTGCTTCCTTGGTCGGCACGGCGGTCACCGCCGGTGTGTGGTATTACTTCACACCGAAATACACGCGCGTCGGTTATCAGCCGAAGCAGCCGGTGGCCTTTTCACATAAGATTCACGCCGACCAGTTGGGTCTGGACTGCCGCTACTGCCATAATGGCGTGGAGAAGTCCTGGTATTCCAATGTGCCTGCCGCAAGCACGTGCATGAACTGCCACAACCAAGTGCTGAAGGATGATCCGAAGCTGCAAGTGGTGCGTGACAGCTATAACGAGAACAAGCCTATCCCGTGGGTGCAGATCCATAAGGTGCCGGATTACGTTTATTTCAACCACTCGGTGCACGTAAATCGTGGTGTGAGTTGCGTAGAGTGCCATGGTCAAGTGAACCAGATGGAGGAGGTTTATCACTCCAAGTCGTTGAGCATGTCCTTCTGCTTGGACTGCCATCGCAATCCGGAAAAGGCGATCCGTCCGTTGGATAAGATCACTGATTTGAACTTCAAGTGGAGCGAAGACCCGAAGGTGAATGCTGAGAAGCAGAAGGCGTTCGGTCTCGAAATGGTCCACAAGATGAACGTGCAGTCGTCTCAAAGCTGCTCGACCTGCCATCGATGAAAACAATTCCCCCTTCCCAAACGGAACCGAAGTCTGGCCAGCAATACTGGCGCAGTTTGGACCAGTTGCAGGATACTGCGGAGTTCCGTCAGTGGCTCGAGCGCGAGTTCCCTGAAGGCGCGAGCGAGTTCACGGACCCAGTTTCCCGCCGTAATTTCGTCAAGATCATGTCCGCCTCGTTCCTGCTCGCAGGCGTGGGGTTGACGGGTTGCCGTCGTCCGGAAGAGCACATCCTGCCGTTCTCGAAGATGCCGGAGGATTACGTGCACGGTGTGGCGCAGTATTACGCTTCGGCGTTCCCGACTCGTGGCACGGCCATCCCGCTGGTGGTGAAGGCGCATGAAGGCCGCCCGGTGAAGGTGGAAGGCAACAGCCAGTTGCCTGGCAGTAAGGGTGGTACGGATCAATTCGCGCAGGCTTCCTTGCTGGATCTGTATGATGTGGACCGCGCGAAGCGTTTCACGAAAGACGGCGCTGGCATTGATCGCAATGCAGCTCTGGATGCTTTAAGCAAGCTCGGTGCGGATGCCGTGGCGAACAAGGGTGCCGGTCTGGCGTTCCTGTTGCAGCGTAGCAGCTCACCTTCCCGCAATCGCGTGCAGAAGGCGATCGCGGCCAAGTTGACGGCGGCGAAGTGGTTCATTTACGAACCCGTTGATTTCGACATCCATCGTCAGGCGGCCTCGGCAGTGTTCGGCAAGGAAGTGAAGCCGAATTACAACCTCGGCGAAGCCAAGCGCATCCTCTCCCTCGACGCTGATTTCATCGGCAACGAAGAGGGTGGTTATTCGCAGATTCACGGCTTTGCGAAGGGCCGCAAGACGCGCACGAACAAGGACGACATGAACCGCCTCTATGCGGTTGAAGCGTTGTTCACGTTGACGGGTGCGAATGCGGATCACCGCTTGCGCGTTGCTTCGAGCGCCGTTCTGCCGATCGCGGCGAAGGTCGCGTTGGCGATTCTCGGCGGCAAGAGTGGTTTCAATACAGTCACCCAAGCCTTGGAGCCGATCGCGGCGCAGGCGAAGGTGGACGAGAAGTGGATCACGGAATGCGCGAAGGATCTCGTGTCCAGCGGCAAGAACAGCGTGGTGCTCGCGGGTTATCAGCAGCCGCTGGAAGTTCACCTTATCGCGCATGTGCTCAATGCCGCGCTCGGTTCGGCGGGCACGGTGGTCAGCTACCTCCCGGCGGATGAGCCGGTGCGGGGCACGATCCAAGAACTCGCTGCCGCGTTGAACGCGGGCGAAGTCACTACCCTCGCCATCCTCGGTGGCAATCCGGTTTACAATGCTCCCGCAGATCTGAACTGGTCGGCTGCGCAAGCCAAGGCCACGACGGTCATCCGCTTGGGCTACACGGAAGACGAATCTTTCGTGAAGAAGGGCTGGCACTTGCCGCTCGCTCATTACTTGGAATCTTGGGGTGATGCCCGCACGTCCGATGGCACGTTGGTGCCCGTGCAGCCGCTCATCCAACCGTTGTTCAACGGTATCACGGAACTCGAAGTGCTCGCCCGCCTCGGTGGTTTGGCCAAGACGAGCGCCTACGAAATCGTTCGTGAGACCTTCAATGGCCTCAGCAACGGTGGCGAGAATGCCTGGCGCAAGTTCCTGCATGACGGTTTCCTGGCGGACAGCGCAGCGAAGGCAGTTTCGGTAAGCGTGAGCCTCGGCAATACCGGTGATGCGTTGAAGAACGCGAAGGTGCTTCCGGCTCCTAGCCAGAACGCGCTCGAAGTGGTGTTCCACCGCAGCTACAGCGTGGATGATGGTCGCTTCGCGAATAACGGCTGGATGCAAGAGACGCCGAACCCGATCACGAAAGTGACTTGGGACAACGTCGTGATCGTCAGCCCGGATACGGCCAAGGCCTTGGGTGTCGGTCGCTTCAACGACAAGAATGCGTTGGGTCTCGGCGGCTGGGTCAGCGGCGAGAAGGAAATTTCCCAGACTCCGACAGCAGAGCGCGGCAAGTTCTACAATCAAGTCGTCGATGTGACGGTTGGTGGTAAGACAGTTAGCGGTCCGATCTGGATCGTGCCGGGCATGGCGGACAACGTCATCGCTCTGGAACTCGGCTATGGCCGTCCGGACGCGGGTCGTATCGCCAAGTCCCAGAAGGCTCCGGCCGGTTTCAATGTCTATCCGATTCGTACGACGAATGCGTTGCACATCGCTTCGGGTGCGAAACTGACGGCGAATACCACGGCTGAACCATACGAAGTGGCCTGCACACAGGAACATGGCGTGATGGAAGGCCGCTCGATCATCCGCGAGGCGAACTTGGAGCAATACAAGAAGCAGCCCGATTTCGCGAAGTTGATGAACCTGCATCCAGCTCCGGTCACTCCGGCGTTGCAGGCCAAGGGCGTGAAAGAGGCGCCTTCGATGTATCCGAATCCGCTGGATCAGTGGAAGGACAAGGCGGTCCATCAGTGGGGCATGGCCATCGACCTCAGCGCGTGCGTGGGTTGCACAGCGTGCTTGGTCGCGTGCCAGAGCGAGAACAACGTCCCGATCGTCGGCAAGGACCAAGTCCGCCGCGGTCGCGAGATGAGCTGGCTCCGTTTGGACCGTTATTTTGCCGGCGATGTGCTGAATCCGCAGATCGCCTTCCAGCCGATGCTGTGCCAGCACTGCGAGGCTGCACCGTGCGAAAACGTTTGCCCGGTGAATGCGACCGCGCACGACGAAGAAGGCCTGAACGTCATGGCCTACAACCGTTGTGTCGGTACGCGCTACTGCTCGAACAACTGCCCATATAAGGTCCGCCGCTTCAACTACCTCGACTACAACAAGCGTGGTCTGATGGATCTCGTCGGACCGCACTACCGCACGCCGATGCTGGCGGAAGTCGAAGGCGAATGGGCGATGACCCGCTGGTGGAAGAGCCCAGAAAAAGGCTGGCGTTCCGACGAAGAGTGGGAGCTGCTCAAGCTCGCGAAGAATCCGGATGTCAGCGTGCGTATGCGCGGCGTCATGGAGAAGTGCTCCTTCTGCGTGCAACGCATCGAAGGCGCGAAGATCGCCCAGAAGGTCAAGGCGCGTGACACGGATGCCGTGGCTGTGCCCGATGGCACCATCAAGACCGCTTGCCAACAGGCTTGCCCGGCGGATGCGATCGCGTTCGGTAACATCAAAGACCCGAACAGCGAAGTGTCCAAGTGGAAAGCTCTGGACCGCGATTACTCGGTGCTGGACTTCTTGCTCACCAAGCCCCGCACGACTTATCTGGCGCGCTTGCGCAATCCGAACCCGGCTTTGCTGGGTAAGGAAGAGAAAGATCAATATCCGGGCACCTCGCAAGAGTGGCTCAACAAACACAACAGTTTTGAACATCACGGTCCGGCTGCTCATGGAGCGCATGGCCACGATGACCACGGCCACAAGGCCGAAGAGTCCAAGAAAGGAACGCACTAATGTCAGAAGCAGCCGCGATTCCAGCTAATTTCAAGGTCCAAGCTCCCCCCGTGGAGCTGGAGCGCGAAGAGTTAGTAACAAGGCAGCGCGACATCGGTTGGATATCCGACCGGGTCGCCTCCGTCATCGAAGGCAAAACACCCCTCTGGTGGTGGGCCATGATGGTGCCGAGCCTCATCCTCTACGGATGCTTGGGCGCGATGATCTTTTACCAGATCTCCGTCGGCGTCGGTGTGTGGGGTAACAGCCACCCGGTCATGTGGGGCTGGGACATCATCAACTTCGTGTGGTGGATCGGTATCGGTCACGCCGGTACGTTGATCTCCGCGATTCTCTTCCTGCTCCGGCAGAAGTGGCGTACTTCCATCAACCGTGCGTCCGAGGCGATGACGATCTTTGCCGTGATGTGCGCCGGTATTTATCCGGCCTTGCACGTTGGTCGTATCTGGTTTGACTGGTTCCTGTTCCCGATTCCGAACTCGAATGACATCTGGCCGCAGTTCCGCTCGCCGCTGATGTGGGACGTGTTCGCCGTCTCGACCTACTTCACGGTCTCCGTGTTGTTCTGGTTCATGGGTTTGATTCCTGACCTCGCGGTCATGCGTGATCGTGCGAAGACCAAGCTCCGCAAGTTCGCTTACGGCGTGTTCTCCTTCGGTTGGACGGGTTCCAACCGTCACTGGAGCAACTACGAAAAAGCGTATCTGTTGCTGGCCGGTCTCTCGACACCGCTGGTGCTTTCCGTGCACTCCATCGTGTCATTGGACTTCGCCGTCTCCCAGCTTCCGGGCTGGCACACGACGATCTTCCCGCCATACTTCGTGGCTGGTGCCGTGTTCTCCGGCTTCGGCATGGTGCTGACGTTGCTCGTCCCGCTCCGCACATTGTGCAAGCTGGAAGACATCATCACGATGCGTCACATCGATCTGATGTGCAAAGTCATCTTGGCGACGGGTTCCATCGTGGGTTACGCCTACATCATGGAGCTGTTCATCGCCTGGTATAGCGGCAGCCCATATGAACGCTATGCGTTCCTGAACCGTATCTCTGGTCCTTACTACTGGGGTTACCTCTGGATGTTCCTGCCGAACGTGATCATCCCGCAATTGTTCTGGTTCAAATGGTTCCGGAGCAACTTGATGGTCATCTTCATCCTGTCACTCATCGTGAACATCGGCATGTGGTTCGAGCGTTTCGTCATCATCGTGACCTCTCTGCACCGCGATTTCCTCCCGGCGAACTGGGGTTGGTATTCACCTACGTGGGTGGACATCCTGATGTATCTCGGCACATTCGGTCAGTTCTTTACCCTGTTCCTGCTGTTCATGCGCTTCATCCCGATGATCGCCATTGGTGAAGTGAAAGCCATAACGCCGCAGGCCGATCCGCATCACCCGCTCGGTGGTGCCAAAGTTGGAGGACATCACTAATGTCAGCGAGCAAGCCATACGGCCTCTTGGCCGAATTTGACAAACCCGCCGATGTCATGCACGCGGCCGAATTGGTCCGCGATGCCGGTTACAAGGTCTGGGACGTGCACACGCCGTATCCCATCCACGGCATGGATGACGCCATGGGGTTGAAGAACTCCAAGGTCGGCTGGTTCTCCTTCATCGGCGGTATCACTGGTTACACCAGCGGAATGCTGCTCATCTGGTGGACGAACGCCGTGGACTACAAGATCATGATCGGCGGCAAGCCGATGTTCAGCCCGTTCGGCGCATTCCCGCCGTCCTACGAGTTGACGATTCTCTTCGGCGCATTCGGTGCGCTGTTCGGCATGCTGTTCCTGAACCGCCTGCCGCGTTTGCATCACCCGCTCCTGAAGCACGACCGCTTCAAGCTGGCGACTCATGACAAATATTTCATCGTGATCGAGACTGCCGATCCGAAGTATTCACCGAAAGAAACCCGCGAGTTGCTGGAAAAGGCCGGCAGCACACGCATCGAACTCGTGGAGGAATAAGGAATGAAATACTTTTTTGGTTTTCTGGTTTTGGCCGTGGTGTCCGTCCTGCTGATCGCAGGCCGGCGCGGCGACCATTCCTCCAAGCCCCCGATTGAGGTCATCCCGGACATGGATCGCCAGCCCAAGCTGCGTCCCCAGGCCGGTAATAATTTCTTCGGTGACGGCAAGAGTTCCCAGGTGAAGGTGGAAGGCACGATCGCCCGTGGTTCTCATTATGAGGACAACGCGGTGAACACGGGCAAGATCACCGGCACCACGAACTGGGTGGAATTGATCCCGGTGCAAGTCACGGCGCAACTCATGGCCCGCGGTCATGAACGCTATGACATCAACTGCGCCCCTTGTCACGGCAAGGTGGGCGATGGCAAAGGCATCACGACCAAGTATGCGATGGTGGCCGTGGCGAACTTCCACGACCAGCGCCTGATCGAGATGACGGATGGTGAGATCTTCAACACCATCACTCACGGCAAGAACCTGATGGGACCGTACGGTGCGAACATCGATATCGAAGATCGCTGGGCGATCATCGCCTATCTCCGCACCTTGCAACGCAGTCGCCTCGCAACCATTGATGACGTTCCGGCAGCGGCCCGTTCATCCTTGAACAAATAAATCTATGGCTTCGCACACGACATCACATACCGAAGCCCCACTGGACCTGTCCAAGTGGCGCAAAGTGCCGGGCAAGCTGATCATCGCCGGTGCCATCCTGTCCTTGGTTGGCCTCGTCGCCATCTCGCCCTCCGGCGAGGAGAAGGTTTCTCTGGTCAAGCAGTTCGGCTTCTCCTACCTCACGGCTTATATCTTCTGCCTGAGCTTCGCGATCGGCGGTCTCTTGCTGACCATCCTGCATCACCTGTTTGATGCAAGCTGGTCTGTGCCGACCCGCCGTATCACGGAAGCGTTGTCCAGTCTCTCGGTGCCGATGGCCATCGCCTTCGCGCCCATCTTGGTTCTCTCGTTGATGGAGAGCACCACGTTGTATTCATGGATGACTCATGCTGGTGAACACAGCCATGCTGTCCATGCGAAGAGCCCGCTGATGACCAAGGCCGGTTTCGTGATCGTGAGCTTGGTCGCGTTGGGTTCTTGGGTGCTGTTCTCCAATCGCCTCCGTTACTGGTCCTTGAAACAGGATGAGACGGGTTCCTTTGAATGCACGAAGGGGATGCGCAAGTGGGCCTGCGGCGGTGTGTGGGTGTATGCCATCACGGTGACGCTTGCCATCATCATGTGGGTGAAAGCGCTCCATGTGGAGTTCTTCTCCACGATGTTCGGTGTGCAATACTTCGCGGGCACGACTTGGGTGACCATTGGCACGACCTACCTGATTGCGCTGATCTTGAAGCGCCAAGGACCGCTGCAAGGTTTCGCCAAGGACAAGACGTTCTACTTCTTGGGCACACTGCTGTTCGCCTTCACGGTGTTCTGGGCATATGTCACGTTCTCCCAATATTTCATCATCTGGAACGCCAACGTGCCGGAAGAAACGTTCTTCTACGTCTGGCGTGAGCAGGGTTCCTGGTTCGGTCTGGGTGTGTTGCTGATCTTCGGCCACTTCTTCATCCCGTTCCTCGCGCTCTTGCGTATCGACCTCAAGTTGAAGGTCTGGTGGATGGCACCAATCATCGCTTGGGCTTGGTTGATGCACTACTTGGATGTGACCTTCCACATCATGCCGGTTCTCCGTCCGTTCGGCTTCATGCCGCAATTGCTGGATGTGGGCCTGCTCCTGCTGATGGTGGGTGTCTTGGTCAACTATTTCATCAAGTCGCTGAACGCGCACCCGGTGATCCCGCAGAAGGATCCGCGCATGGCCGAGGCGCTGGATATGTATGTGCCGCCTGCTTCATCCAAGCTGGCCGGTGCGAAACACTAATTTAGAACCGAAGAGCCTATGAGCAAATCATCCAGCTGCTGCGGTTGCATCAGTCCGAAATGTATCGCCTGGTTTGTCGGCATCGCCGGCACGTTCCTCATCACCTACGGTTTCGTAAAGGTGATGCAGAACTACCATAAGGCGCCTGACCTTACCGGTGCCCGTGCCACCGAGCGCGCCAAGAACCTGAAAGACTTGCGTGCCGAGGAAAACAAGGTTCTCACCGAATACGCCTGGCAGAACAAAGACAAAGGTTTTGTTCGCGTCCCTGTGACCCGTGCCATCGAACTGACCTTGGCCGAGTATCAAGATCCGAAAGCTCTTCGTGCTGAAATGATCAAGCGCGTTCACAAGTTGAACGAAGAGCCGCCCAAAGCGCCGGAAAAGCCGAGCGCTTTCGAGTAACAATTCTTTGAGCAGACGAAATGAGTTCGGCTCCCCATACAACTGAAGCGGTCTGCACGCCTGAGGTGACTCCGGCACAGATTGATGCTTCATGCCGTGTCCCGCTGTTGCTGATTTTCGTCAGCTCGGCGGCGTGGCTGGTCATCAGTTCAATCTTGGGCCTGATCGCCTCGGTCAAGATGCACAGCCCCACGTTGCTGGCGGACTGCCGCTTCTTCACTTTCGGTCATGTGCAAGCCGCAGCGTTTAATACGCTGCTCTACGGTTTCATCGCCCAAGCGGCGATTGGTGTCATGCTCTGGCTCATAGCCCGGTTGGGGCGCACTACACTCGTTGGCGGTGGATTCGCTGCTGTCGGTGCCATCTTCTGGAACCTCGGGGTCACCCTCGGTCTGATCGGTATCATGATCGGTGACGGTTCTGGTTATGAATGGTTTGAGTTTCCGAAGTATGCAGCGGGAGTCTTGCTGGGTGCTTACTTCCTGATGGGGTTGGTCGGTGGCTTCACCTTCGCCAGCCGGAAGAACGAGGAGATGTATCCTTCCCAATGGTTCTTGCTGGCCGCGTTGTTCTGGTTCCCATGGACCTATGCTACAGCGGTTGCCTTGATTCATTGGTCCCCGGTTGCGGGCGTGATGCAGTCCATCGTGCACCAATGGTTTGCCCATAACTTCGTAACGGTCTGGTTGGGCAGCATCGGTATCGCCACCGCGTTCTATTTTGTTCCCAAAATTTCCGGCAAGCCGCTGGCCAGCTACAGCTATGCACTGGTCACGTTCTGGTTCTTGCTGATCTTTGGCGGAATGGGCGGCATGCACCACGGCATGCCGGTTCCGGCATGGTTGCCTTCGCTCAGCACGGTGATGGCGTTTTTGCTCATTGGTCCGGTGCTGGCGTTCATTCTGAATTTGCAAAAGACGTTGTTCGATGGAGACGGTGGGTTACCCAAGAGCATTGTTCTTAATTTTATCATCGGCGGTTCCGTCGCTTTGTTGGCAGGCTCTTTGATGAAGGCTGTCGGCTCGATTCCTTACATCAACGACTACACCTATTTCACTTACTTCACTACGGCACAAAGCAAGTTGTTCTTGTTGGGCTTTGCCTCGTTGATCCTGCTCGGTGCGGTTTATCACATCGTCCCCCAAGTGACTGGTATGGAATGGCCTTTCGAAGGTGCGATCAAGGCTCACTTCTACCTTGCTGTGGCAGGCACCCTCTTCATCGTGGTGCCGCTGGCCATCGGTGGTGTCATGCAAGGCGGGAAACTGGCTTCGACCGCCAACTTTGGCGACGTGACCAAGGCAGCCATGATGGCCTTCCGCCCCAGCACACTAGGAGACTTGCTCTGGCTCTTCGGCAGCATGGCGCTGTTGGCAAATATCAAACTTCTCATCTTCCGTATGGTGAAGGCGAATGTCGTCTGCTGTGTCTGCGACTCCAAGACGGCCAAGACCCGGGAGGCCACAGTATGAATCAAGGTCCTCTAGTTTTCCTGGGCATATTCGTGACCTTGGTCACTTCCTGGTTCGGCATGATTTTTGTGCCGCAAGCGCAGGTCGGCAATCTCCAGCCGGTGAAGGCCGAAGTGAGCGGAGGCCTCTATCCGGCGGCGAAGTCCGGTATGGCACAACAAGGCGCGGAAGTCTATCGCCAGCAAGGTTGCTACTACTGCCATAGCCAGCAGATTCGCCAGAGCGGTGTTCATTTCGATGTCATCCTCATTAAGGCGGGTAGCAATACCAATGACCTCATCAAGGCCATTGCCAAGCACAACGGCCAGTTCGGCGAGGCTGCCTTGCGTAAACTGATCCAGGGCACACCCGTGGAAGTCCTGTCCGGTGTGACCTTGGAAGAAGCTGAGAAGCTCAATAACGAGATCGGTGCCATCAAAGTGACAGACGACAGCAATCCGCAGAGCACTTACCGCGCCGTGGCACAGGGTGCTGATTTCGACCGCGAATGGGGTGCCCGCCGCACGGTTGCTCCAGACTATCTCTTCGAACGCACACCGATGCTTGGCGAACTGCGCGTAGGCCCTGATCTGACCAATATCGGTTCGCGCCAGACCAACGCCGTTTGGCATCTCACCCATCTATACAATCCCAAGCTGGTTGCTGAAGGTTCCAAGATGCCGCCTTACAAGTTCCTGTTCGAGAAACGAAAGAAAGGTCATGTCGCATCACCGGACGCGCTGACATTGCCAGACATAGAACCTGACATGGAAGTGGTGCCGACCCAAGACTCAAAAGTTTTGGTAGCCTATCTCCTGAGCCTGAAAACCACGACGCCAATCTTTGAGACTCCGATGCCGCCAGTGATCAAGAAGGAGCAGCCCGCGACGAATGACACGGCCAAAGCTGCAACTGCGCCATGAGTAATTCCAAGAACAATAAGAATGGTGGCGCTCCCGTTGAGGGACCGGAACCAACCGTCAAACACGGACACTCTCCCCTGTGGGTGTTTGTGACGGCTGGTTTGTTGCTCTACTCAGGTATGGGTTTCCTGGCCGACCGCGCCGGTGGTTTCAATAATCAAGTTTACGAGCCATATCCCTCGCTTGCTTATGTGAAACGTGCTCATCCCCCGCAAGGTGATGACCCCGTGGCCCGTGGTAAGAAAGTCTTTGAAGCCCGTGGTTGCGGTGGTTGCCATGGCGCCGAAGGTGGTGGCACACCGGGTGTTAACCCGCCCTTGGCTGGTTCTGAATGGGTGTTGGCCGAAGGCCCGAACCGACTGGTTCGCATCGTTCTCAACGGTCTTAATGGGCCTATCACGGTCAAAGGCCAGGCCTACAACGGCCAGATGCCTGCGATGGGTGATGGCCTGACGGATCGTGAGATTGCTGATCTGCTCAGCTTCCTCCGCAAGTCATGGGGCAATAATGCCTCCGTCGTGACCGAAGCCCAAGTGAAGCCCGTCGCCTCCGAAGTCCGCGGCAAGCCGCAATGGAAGCCCGCTGATCTCCTGGCGCTGCCGGATAAATAAACGGTTACCATTTCTTTTCAAAACCTGCCGCGGCGCGTTGCTCCGGCAGGTTTTTTATTGCCCGTTTTTCGCTGCCATTTTGGCGATGCGTTCTTCGATTTGGCGGATCGCCCATTCTGCATGTTCTGCGATCAACGGTTCGGCATCACCACGGGCTTGTTTCAAAGCAGGCAATGCTTCCACTCCCGCAGTATTCCCCAAAGCCACGCAAACATTTCGGAGCAAACCCCGGCGTTTGGTGCGCAATACCGGTGTTCCGGCAAAGCGCTGTTTGAAGCCAGCCGCATCCAATCGTAACAGCTCCAGCAGATCAGGGGCGCTCATATCCTCACGCCGATGCGGGCGGAGCAGCGAGGCCTCTTTGGCAAAGCGGTTCCAAGGGCAGACCGCCAAACACTCATCGCAGCCGTAGATGCGGTTGCCGATCAGCGGTCGTAACTCTACCGGGATGGAACCTTTTAACTCGATGGTGAGATAGGAAATGCAACGTCGTGCATCCAATTGAAAAGGAGCGGGCAGGGCGTTGGTCGGACAGGCATCCAAGCAACGATGACAGGTGCCGCAACGGTTCAATTCACCTGTATCTGGCTCCAATTCCAAGGTGGTGATGATCTCCGAGAGGAAGAACCAGTTGCCTAAATGACGGCTGATAAGATTCGTATGCTTGCCAGCGAAGCCGATGCCAGCCCGTTGCGCCAGATCACGCTCCAGCAAGGGCCCCGTATCCACATACCAAAGCGAGTGTGTGCCTTCACCGCCTTGCGCGTCGATGAAATCCGATAGCTGTTTGAGCGGCCCAGCCAGCACATCGTGATAATCCGTGTGCCGGGCATAGCGCGCCATCACCCCTTTGCCTTCATATGCTTCACCTTTCCATGCCTCGGCATGATAGCTGATCGCCAGGCAAATCATCGAACGTGCTCCGGGCAGGACTTGTTGAGGATCAGTGCGCTTGTAGGCATTGCGCTGGAGCCAGCCCATTTCGCCATGTTTTCCTTCCGCCAGCCATTCGTTCAGATGTGGACCGCTGGCCGGTGGGTTGGCGCTGGTGAAGCGGCAGAGGTCAAAGCCCAGTTCTAGGGCGCGTTGGCGGATGGCTTCCTTCACTGGCTTTTGCCAAAATCACGCTGAGCGAGGTGGAACTGATGGCAAATCTGTTGGGCTACTTCCCGGACCGAGCGGAATTCCGTGCTCACCAAGACATCCGCTTTGCGATAGTGCGGCTCCCGTTCACCGAGCAGGCGTTCGATCTTGGCCTGCGGATCGGGATCGTGGAGCAGGGGGCGGTGCGCCTGGTTCTTTACCCGCCTCCAGATGGTCTCCGGGGCTGCCCAGAGGCAAACGACGAGGGAATGGGCCTTAAGAGCCTCCATATTGGCGTGATTGCACACCAATCCGCCACCTGTGGCGATGACCACGGATGACATCTCCCCCAGCTTGGCGACCGTTTCCCGCTCATATTGGCGGAAGGCCGGTTCGCCTTCCTCGGCGAAGATCCGGGGGATGGGTTTGTTCACCTGATGCTCGATCATGGCGTCCGTATCCAAGAAATGGAAACGCAGGATAGCGGCGACTTGCTGGCCCACCGTCGATTTGCCGGTGCCCATAAAGCCTACCAAGGTTATGTTCCGCAATTCCCGTCCGAGACTCATTACTGGGTGAATACCCTATCCTAGGGACAGAGGCACGCCGATTCTCTGGAAATCAATAGGTAGTCATTTGGTGAAAATTTATTTTCAAATCGCCCTTTTCCAGTTAATCCTGACGTGTGCCTGATCGTGCCATCAAGGGAGAACGTACGTTCCGGGGGATTCCGGTTTCTGCCGGAGTCGTCCGCGGAAAAGTTCTCGTCATCACGACCAGTCGTGACACGGTCCCGCGTCGCTCCATTTCTGAGGCCAATATCCCGGATGAATTGCAGCGTCTGGAACAGGCGCTCATCCTGACCCGTCAGGAAATCATGGGTGTGCAGCAGAAGGTGGCGGATAATCTCGGGGCCACGGATGCCAATATCTTCGATGCACATCTGCTTGTCCTCGAGGACCCTACCTTGCTGGATGAGACCACGCGCATGATGCGTGAACAGCTCGTGAGTGTGGACTTCGCCTACCAGCAAGTCGCCGAAAAATACGCCGCATCCTTGGAGAGCATTGAGGATGATTATCTCCGTGAGCGGGCTGCCGACCTGCGCGATGTCAAAACGCGCGTGCTGAACAATCTCATCGGTCGCGCACCGGAAGACCTGCTCGGTCATCTGAACGAGCCGTGCATCATCATCGCGCATGACCTGACGCCCTCGACTACGGCGCAGCTTAATAAGAAATTTGTCATCGGTTTCGCCACGGAGATCGGCAGCAAGACCTCGCACACGGCCATCATGGCGCGGTCACTCCAGATACCCGCCATCGTCGGTCTGCCTGAGATCACGAACGATCTCATCAACGGTGAATACGTTTTGCTAGATGGCTACAACGGCGTCGTTGTCCTGAATCCCACGGAGCAGACGCTGTTCGAATACGGCCAGCTCGTCCGCAAGCAGTTGTCCCTGCAGGACGAACTCATCGAGCTGCGTGATAAACCGGCCATCACCCTGGATGGTCGCAAGGTCATCCTTTCCGCGAACTTGGAAACACCCGAGGACGTGGATAATGTGAAGCTCAGCGGTGCCGAAGGCGTGGGGCTTTACCGCACGGAATACCTTTTCATCAATCGCGATGCGCTGCCTTCGGAAGAGGACCAGTATGCTGCTTATCATAAAGTGGCGACGGCTTTGAAGGGCCAGCCAGTGGTCATCCGTACCTTGGATTTGGGCGGAGATAAGTTCCTCTCAAGCCTGCAAATCCCCACGGAGATGAATCCTTTCCTCGGATGGCGTGCCATCCGTTTCTGCCTGCAAGAGCTTGATGTGTTCCGTGTGCAGCTCCGCGCCATCTTGCGCGCCAGTGCTGTGGGCAATGTGAAGATCATGTACCCCATGATCTCGGGTGTGGAAGAGCTCAGACAGGCGAATGCGCTGCTGGAAGAATGCAAGGATCAGTTGCGCGCTGAAGGCAAGGCATTCGATGACAAGCTCGAGATCGGTGCGATGATCGAGATTCCGTCAGCAGCACTCGCAGCGGATTCATTGGCGAAGCGCGTCCAGTTCTTCAGCTTGGGCACGAACGATCTCATCCAGTATTCCCTCGCGGTGGACCGGATGAACGAGAAGATCGCGCATCTCTACGAGCCCTCGCATCCCGCCATCCTGCGCCTTATCCAGATGACTGTGGAAGCGGCGCATCGCAAAGGGCTGTGGGTGGGCGTCTGCGGAGAGATGGCCGGTGATCCCGCGCTCGTGCCGCTGCTGCTGGGCTTGGGTGTCGATGAATTGAGTGCGGCTGCGCCCTTGGTGCCGCAGATCAAGAAGCTCATCCGCCAGATCAAACAGAGCGAAGCCGAAGAATTGGTGAGGAAAGCTTTCGAGTGTGATTCCGGTGCGGAAATCCACGCTCTCTCTCTGCAACTTGCACGAAAAGTTGCACCAACGCTTTTTAGTGCTACAAAGTAACCCCAGATGAAAGTGCTGATCCTTGCGGCTGGTTATGCCACCCGCCTTTACCCGTTGACTCTGACTCAACCGAAACCGCTGCTGCCAGTGGCTGGCAAGCCCATGATCGATTACGTGATGGATAACCTCGCGGCCATCCCCGAGGTCGATCACGTGTATGTCGTAACGAACGCCAAGTTCGCCGGGCATTTCCAGAAATGGGCGGACAGCTATGTGTCCAACTCCAAGTTCAAGTTCACCATCGTGAACGATGGCTCCACGGATGACTCCAACAAGCTCGGCGCCATCGGTGACCTGCACCTCGTGCTGACGAAGGAGAAGATCAATGACGATCTGATCGTCGTGGCCGGCGATAATCTTTTCAGCGAGAAGCTCGGCGAGTTCGGCAAGTATTGCGTGGAGAAGAAAGCTCCGGTGCTTGGCCTCTACGACGTCGGCAGCTTGGATCAGGCGAAGAAGTATGGTGTCGTGAGCGTGGACAATGACGGCAAGCTCGCCAAGTTCGTCGAGAAGCCCGCGCAGCCGGAGAGCACGCTCATCGGCATCGCGCTCTACTACTATCCGAAAGCTACGTTGCCGCTGGTGGATAAATACATCAAAGACGGTAACAACCCCGACCAGCCGGGCCGCCTCGTGCAATGGCTCTACCCGCAGCAACCAGTCTACACATGGACGGTGCCGGGCATCTGGTACGACATCGGTTCCAAGGAAACGCTGGAAGAAGCGAACCGGATTTTTGCGAAGAAGTAATCCGACAATTCTTTAAAACAAAAGGCCGAAGGAATTTTCCTTCGGCCTTTTTGTTTTAATTAAGAATTACCTCAGCCCGCGCGCTTTCACATCGATCGCATAGAGCGATTTCTTAGCCGTGATGAAAAGCGTCTTCATTCCGGAACCGCCGAAGCCGACATTTGCCGGGCCTTCCGGTGTCAGAATCTTGCCAATGAGTGTGCCATCCGGCTCGAAGATATGCACGCCATCGCCAGCGCTGGACCAGATGCGACCTTTGCTGTCACAGCGGATGCCATCGGGCACGCCCTTGTCGATCTTGCAGAAGACTTTGCCATTGGAGACCGTGCCGTCCTTGTTCACATCGAACACACGGATGTGTTTTGGTGCGCCGGAATCTGCCACGTAGAGCTTCTTTTCATTCGGTGAGAAGCAGATGCCGTTGGGCTTATCGAAGTCCGTGATGACCGCTGTGAGCGTTTTCTTCTTCGGGTCGTAGCGATAGACGTAATTGCCCGGTTGCTGTTTGTCGCCCTTGTTTGTCAGACCATAATCCGGATCAGTGAACCAGATGGAGCCATCCGATTTCACTACCGGATCGTTCGGCGAGTTCAGTTTCTTGCCGTTATAAGAATCTACGATCGTTTTGACCGTGCCGTTCTTTTCCGTCACTGATACGCGGCGTCCGGCGTGTTCAGCGCTGATGAGGCGGCCTTGGCGATCGATGGTGTTACCATTCGCATTCTGGCTGTTATCGCGATAGATGGTGACACCTTCCTTCTCCGTCCATTTCTTCAAATGGTTGGCCGGGATGTCGCTGAAAATAAGATAACCACCGCCCAATCCACTGAACCATTGCGGACCTTCGGTGAAATTCATACCCGTGCCCAAACGCTTGAGGACGGAGTTGGTATTCACCGCTTTGGTGAACGCGACTTGATTGATGATCTGGAACTCAAAAGGTGCATTTTCTGCACCCTGAACGGCATGGACCATGAACAGGCCCAGCACTGTGGTTAACAGTGTTCTCTTCATAGGCGATATGACTGTGTGTGATGTGTGTGCTTTGGCTGACATGGTTGTTAGCAAAAATTGCTGTCGCCGTCACGAGAAAGAAAAAGCCCGCTGAAGATTTTTTCTTCAACGGGCTTTTGGTTGGTTGGACTTGTAGAAATTACTTCAACCACTTCGGCACGGATTCATCCGCCAGAATGTCTTTCACTTCCTGGCGTTTGCGCACGACGGCGCTTTCCTTGCCATTCACGAGTATTTCCGCAGTCATCGGTCGCGTGTTGTAGTTCGAGGCCATCACGAAGCCATACGCACCGGCCGAGAGCAGGGCGAGCTTGTCGCCTTCACCGACCTTTGGCAGCGGGCGATCCTTGGCGAAGTAATCGCCGGACTCGCAGATCGGTCCCACGATGTCAGAGGAGATGAGCGCACCGCCTTTTTGCTCCAGTGGAACGATCTCATGATAGCTGTCATAGAAAGCAGGGCGGATGAGATCGTTCATCGCGGCGTCCACGATGACGAAGTTCTTTTTGCCCGTGCGCTTCACATATTCCACCTGCGTCACGAGGATGCCGGCGTTGCCCACGAGGAAGCGGCCCGGTTCCATGAGGATGCGCAAGCCCAGCGGCTCGAGCAATGGCTTGAGCGTGGCGGCGTAACTGGCGGGCGTAAGAATCTTTTTCGCCTTGGGCTGCTGCCACCATTCTTCCGAAGCACTGGCGAGAGCAGGATTGTAGATGATGCCCAGACCGCCCCCGATGCTGAAGAACTCGAAATTGTGTTTCTTCGCGAGCTTCGCGACGAGCGGCACCATCTTCTCGACGGCGAGCTTGAACGGCTTTACTTCCGTGAGCTGCGAGCCGATGTGGATCTGGATGCCGCGCAGCCAGAGGTTCTTCAATTTGCTGGCGCGTTTATAAACGCCTTCAATCTCTTCGATGGCGATGCCGAATTTGTTTTCGTACGTGCCCGTGGTGATCTTGGCATGCGTGCCAGCATCCACGTTCGGATTCACGCGCACGGCGATGGGCGCGATCTTCTTCACGCGACCGGCCACCTTGTTGATGCGGATGAGTTCCGCCTCGCTCTCGACGTTGAAGGAGTAGATGCCTTTTTTCAGGGCGAACTCAATTTCAGCTTCCGTCTTGCCGACACCGGCGAAGACGCATTTGCCCGGCTCGCCGCCGGCGGCGATGACGCGTTGCAACTCACCGGCACTGACGATATCGAAACCGCTGCCTTCATTGGCGAGCGCGCGGATGACGGCGATATTGGAGTTCGATTTGACCGCGAAACAGATCAGGTGATCGAGCGGATCGAGCGCGGCATCGAGCTTGTTGAAATGGTCTGTGATGGTGTTTTGGGAATAGACGTAAAGCGGCGTACCGTGTTCCTGGGCGAGCTTGTCGACCGGAACACCTTCGCAATACAGCTTCTTACCGACGTAACGAAAGTCATGCATGGGCGGTAGTTATGCCATAGGCTGGGCGCTTGAAAATAAAAAACCCGCCGGAGGGTATCCGGCGGGTCCCTGAATTTTACGGAAATTATTCCGCGATGATCTTGGCGCGGCGCTCGTGGTATTCCTTGGGCGTGATCTTGTCCGCCTTATAGAGGTCGAGCAATTCCTTGAGCTTGGCTTCCTTGCCGGTGGCGGCAGTCGGCTTCTCAGCGGTGACCTTCTTGTCTGCCTTCTTCTCAGGCTTGGCCGGTTCTGTCTTCGCTGGAGCTGCGTCCTTCTTCATGGCCGTCTTCTTGGCTTCCTCGGCCTGCTTCTTGGCAGCGGCTTCCGCTTCCTTCTTGGCTTTGGCATCAGCCTTGGCCTTGGCTTCAGCGGCATCCTTGGCAGCTTCGTCAGCGGCCTTCTTAGCCTTGGCCTCTTCCTTGGCTTTAGCTTCCGCAGCCTTCTTGGCGTCGTTGTCCGTGTTCTTCACGGAGGCAGCAGGAGCGGATTCCATCGCTTTGGCGGCTTTCTTGTCCGCTTCCTTCTTGGCCTTGGCCTCCGCTTTGGCTTTGTCCTCGGCAGCTTTCATGGCGATGGCCTCTTGAGCCGCTTTGATGCGGGCCTGTTCTTCGGCCTGGGCCTTGGCGATTTTCATCGCCTTGGCTTCTTCCTTGGCCTTGGCTTCCGCAGCCTTCTTGGCGGCCGCTTCGGCATCGCGTTTGGCTTCCGCTTCACGTTTGGCAGCGATCTTGGCGATCTTGGCTTCCTCAGCCTTCTTCTTTTCGGCGGCCTCGACGGCTTTTTCTGCCGCTTCCTCCTGCGCTTTCATGCGGGCCTTTTCTTCTTTGAGGCGTTGTGCTTCGGCTTTCGCTTTGGCTTCTGCCTCGGCCTTGATGCGCGCTTCTTCAGCCTTCTTGCTATCCATATCGGCCTTGGCAACCTTGGCCGGTTCAGCGGGCTTTTCCGTTTTCTTCATGCTGGCTTCCGCATCTTTTTTGGCTTGGGCCTCTGCTTTCGCTTTGGCTTCGGCGGCCTTCTTGGCGGCAGCTTCGCTTTCCTTCATTGCTTGGGCGTCCGCCTTGGCTTTGGCAGCGGCAGCCTTCGCAGCTTCTTCGGCATCCTTTTTGGCCTTGGCCTCGGCTGCTTTCTTTGCTGCAGCGGCAGTTTTGGCCTGTTCGGCTTCAATTTTCTTGGTATCCACCGCCGCCATTTCCTTCTTCTTGGCTGCCTCGGCCTTCGCTTTTTCCTCGGCGATGCGCTTCTCCTCAACCAGCTTGGCGGCTTCGGCTTCCGCCTTCATTCGGGCTTCTGGAGTGGTGGATTTAGGATCGATCGTAGGCGAACCGGACATCTTGGCGCGGGCAGCGGCGCGTTCTTTCTCGATTTGCGCCTGGCGGGCCTTGTTTTCCTCGTCAGCTTTTGCACGGGCCGCTTCGCGTTCCAAGGCACGGGCGGCACCTTCAGCATCCGCTTTCTTCTTAGCTTCAAGGCGGGCTGCGTTGACCTGCTCGGACGGAGTCATTGTTGCCGGGTCTTTGGCGACTGTTTCAGCCGGCTTGGGTGCCGTGGTGCCAAGTTTCTCGGTCTTTTCCATATCGGCCTTGGCCATCTTCGCGGCCTTTTCGGCATCGGCTTTGGCTTTTTTGTCCGCGTCAGACTTGGCCTTGGCTTCGGCCTTCGCGCGGGCTTCGGCTTCTTTCTTCGCGGCGAGTTCCGCCTTCTTCTGAGCTTCAGCGGCCTTCTTGGCCTCAGCAGCCGCAGCTTTGCTGTTCTGCGGCGGCACTGCAACGGGCTTGGTGGTGGAGGCTACCGCAGTGGAACGGGTCGGACCGGCTGGTGCGGCAGGAGGCGTGGCACGTGTTTGCGGCGTCGTCGAGCGCGACGTGTAAACCGGTTGGGTCTTCGGCGTGGAGATACGCGGAGAGGAAGGCACGCCTTGATTGATGGCCGCGCGGGCATCGGCTTCGGCCTGGCGCAGAGATTGTTCGCGCATCAGGGCCAGAGCAGAGGCTTTGGCATCGGCTTCCGCCTTTTGCAATTCAGCTTCGCGGATCTTCGCCAGTACAGCTGCTTTCGCATCCGCCTCGGACTTCAGCAAGTCCTGGTTGCGGGACATCGTCAGCACGGAAGCTTTCGCTTCGGCCTCAAATTGTTGGAGTGTCACACCGCGGTTGGCGGCAGCAGCCTTGGACTTGGAAGCAGATGTGCTTGGAGCCGGAGCGGCGGCCGTCGTCTTGCTGGTGGAAGCAGGAGCAGTGGATTTGGTGCTGGCAGAGGTCTTGGTCGCGCTCTTCTTGGCAGCGAGCTTCTCGGCGTCAGCCTTCTTCTTCGCTTCAGCAGCAGCCTTCTTGTCTGCATCAGCCTTGGCCTTCGCATCCGCCTTGGCTTTTGCGTCAGCGAGCTTCTTGGCTTCAACAGCGGCCTTTTCATCAGCCTTCTTCTTGGCCTCAGCGTCTTCTTTGGCCTTCGCTTCGAGGGCGGAAGGTTTGGCGGCGTCAGCTTCCTTCTTCTTCGCTTCAGCCATGGCCTTCTCTTGGGCCTTCTTCAGTTTGGCGGCTTCAGCAGCAGCCTCTTCCTTGGCTGCGGCTTCTTTCTTTTGAGCGGCAGCGAGAGCCTTGGCATCCGCCGCAGCTTTCTTCTTCGCTTCGTCTGCGGCGTCCTTGGAAGCGGCCATGGCCTTCTCTTCAGCAGCGGCCTTCTTCTTGGCTTCGGCGAGCGCCTTGCGACGGGCGGCTTCTTCCTGCAAACGCTTGGCCTCAGCGGCTTTCTTCGCTTCAGCTTCGGCCTTCTTCTTGGCTTCCGCGTCGGCTTTCAATTTCGCGGCTTCTGCCTTACGGGCTTCCTCTTGAGCCTTGGCAGCGGCTTTGGCTTTCGCTTCGGCTTCTTCCTTGGCCTTTTCAGCGGCCTCTTCGGCGGCTTTGGCCTTGGCTTTTTCGGCTTCGCGGGCGGCGCGTTCGGCCTTGCGCTTGGCTTCCGCTTCTTCCTTCAGCTTGGCAGCATCAGACTTCGCTGCGTCGGCTTGGGCGTAGAGAACGGTCTCGGCGTAAACGGCAGTATCAGGCGTGATGGGAATAACTCCCCACGTGATCAGAAAGGCCAAAAGAAATAGCTTGGAAAGTCGCATCCCCGCGTTTTAACGGGGAAAAGTTCGCAAATCAATGCTATTTCGGCTCATTCAAAAGTTTGAGCCGAACCAGCCGCGACCACCACGGAGTGGGATAAAGAGCTATCGAGCCTAAAACATCCGTCCAAACTTCCGTCCGGCTCACCTTTACCCGATGTTGTGGGTTCAAGATGGTCTCACTCTCCAATTTCCGCAAGGTGCGCGCTCCAATCAATATTGGCCACGCGCAGGCCAAGCGCACCCGAACACATCCTTTTGGGAGCGCCAAGGTGTAGTTCCACCCAGCTGCCAGATGTTCTGTGGCCAAACTCAAGTAACTGTTGTACAGGGGGCGGAACTTCGCTTCTGTTTCTGGCTTGAGCAAATCTTCCTTGGTCAACCCATGCTTGGCCAAGGTTTCTGCTGGCATATAGCACCTCCCTTGGCGCAGATCCCGGGGTAGGTCGCGCAGGATATTGATCAATTGCAGACCTTTACCATAGCGGATGCCTTCCGCCAGTAACCAGGCATCGTCTATCTTCGCTTGGGGGAACAAGTGACGACGGCATATCTTGGTCCAAAACTCACCTACACAACCTGCCACCCGGTATGTGTAGTCGTCCAGCGTGGCATCCGTTTGCAGGGCTACGAGCTTATTTTTACCAGCACCCGCGAACCGGTTGAGATCCAGGACCTGCCCGCTGGTGATGGTATCCAGCACTTCACGGATCAATTTTTTGTCCTCTCCCGGGGTCTGATCCAACAGGTGGACTGCTTCTGGAATTCGTTGCAGGAGAATCTGTTCTGCCGGGTTTCCTTGCTTGCTTGACAGTTCGCCCAAGGCGGGAAGCTCGTTTGTCTCGCCCAAGATTCGAGCGCGGAGTGCGGAAAGAGCCGCCAGTCGTTGCTCTAGGGGTATTATCTCAGTGTCCGCAATGGTATCCGTGGTACGGGCCAAGAGGTAAGCCAAGCCGATCTGCGGACGTACAGGCGGGGGGAGCACGCGCAACGTGAGGTAAAACGAGCGTGAAACATCCCGCAACAAGCGGGTCAATAATTCATCAGACCGATATTCCATGTTAGAACCCGCCCCATAGAAGCACGGGCCACAAGCACCTGTCAGCATCGGAAATGCGTGTATACTAAGCATGTCAGGACAGCTATTTATTAGTTTTTCTATCTTTTTCTGATAATGATTTAAAAATTAAGTAATACTGAAAATATCTGTTAGTAATTTTCAAAACATCCGCTATTCTAATAAGTCCTTCAGCGGGACGCTGGAGGAGTATGGCTGCCGGGGAGCAGTCACAAACAATCAAACAGAAAGGAAAGTGATGATGTTGAGCAAATGGTTCAAACCGGTTTTCAAGGGAGGAGCCGTTCTGGCGGCATTAGTGGCGTTGGTATGGTTGCCGCTGGTTCATCTGGTTGTAGTGGCAGTGAATCTGCTGGTAAGTCTTTTTGTTCTTGGAATGCAGGCAATTTCGGTTCGGCTTCCGAGAATCACCCCGGAGCGTCGTTCTTTGGGCGGGCAACGGCCGTTCATTTCCATCCATGTGCCGGCTCACAATGAACCGCCTGAATTGTTGAAAGAGACGTTGCGCAGTTTGAGTGAATTGGAATGGGATAATTACGAAGTGCTGGTGATAGATAACAATACGACTGACCGTTCCCTTTGGGAACCGGTGGCCGAGTATTGCCAGGAACTGGGACCCAAGTTCCGCTTCTTCCATGTCGAGAACATGAAAGGCTTCAAGGCTGGCGCGATGAATTATTTGCGGCAGTTCATGGACGCGCGGACAGAATTCGTGTTCGTGGTGGATGCAGATTACGTGGTTCACCCCGATGCGATCAAAAAAGGCTTGAGCTATTTCACCGAGGAAAAAGTGGGCATGGTGCAGTTCCCGCAAGACTATCGGAACATCTGTGCGGGCAATCGCGGCATCACGCTTGATTTCAAACACTTTTTCTCCGCCTACATGAACATGGCGAACCGGCTGGAATGCGTGCCTTCCACTGGCACGCTGAGTTTTCTGCGGCTGGCCGCGTTGAACGAAGTGAAAGGCTTCGGCACCGACGTCATCACGGAAGATGCGGATCTGGGATTGCGTCTGGCCTTGAAAGGATTTCGCGCCGTGTATGCACACGAGACGATCGGGAGCGGTGTGATGCCGCATGATCTGAGCAGCTTGAAGAAACAGCGCTGGCGTTGGGCATTTGGCAATGCCCAGATATTGAAGCTGACGGGCCGTACGTTGCTGGGCACGCCTCATCTGAAATGGAAACAGAAGCTTGGTTTCCTTACGCACCTGACGGCATGGTTCAATTTCAACCTGGTGCCCACGCTCTCTTTCATGCTGATGCTGCCTCTTTTGTTCACGGGCAATCTCTCCGAATATCATCCGTACATCGTCACCATGTCAGGGTTGACACTGGTGGTGTGGCTGCTCTTGCGGTTCTCCGTCTTCTATCACGGTCTGCGCCGGGACGGGCATTCCTTGAAGGAAATCGTGCAAGGGTTCGCCACGCATACGGGGTTGGGCTGGGTTTACAGCTCCAGCTGGATCAAGTGCCTCTGGGATCATCGCGCCGCCTTTGTGCGGACCAACAAGTTCCTGACACAGAAAGTGCCGGATGCGATCCGCACGACGTTTACAGAGACGGCTCTTGGGATTGGGTTGTTTGTGGCGTTCGTGGAATTCGCCTTGGAAGGATTCTTGATCGCTCCCATTGCGGCTTTGCTGATTGGGCTCACGCGCTTCGCCATCCATTGGGTGGAAAGCCAGATGCGCCGGACCTTGGCCCTGTCCGTAGAGGAGCACAGTGGTGCCACGCCTCCTGATGCATCCGTGACAGGGGGGATTTACCCAGTGGAATCCACCACCACCGGGTGAGAGAGTCTCTCATGGCGCAAACGCCCAGTCCCTCGGTCCTGCGGCATCGGGACCGCCTCCGCTCGATGAAATATTCCACCATCGAGGCGTGCTTCAGCGTGCCCATGCTGAATCTGACGATGCCCAATCTGCCCTTCGTCATCGCATTCGTATTGGTGGCGTTGAAGTGGTCGCCTGCGTGGGTGGGGTTGCTCGCCGCGTTGCCACAGATCGGTAACGCGATACAGCCATGGGTGAGCGGCTGGCTGCGACGGCGCTATTCCCAGATCACGATCATCCGGGGCTCATTCATCCTGAGCGCTGTGCCTTGGCTGGCGATGCCGCTGTTGCGTTGGATGCCGGAAGTGCGCGACGCCTTCGTGCTCGTGATGATCACGATCGCGACGTTGGCGAACAGTGTGGCGAGCGTAGCCTGGTCTGCTTCCATCGCGGAAGTGGTGCCACCGCGTATCAGCGGAAAGTTTTTTGCCCGCCGCAATCTCATCTTCGGTTTCTGGACAATGCTTGCTGTGCTGGTGGCTGGTTTTCTCGTCTCCACGGGCGAGCATAAGTTTGATATCTTTGCAGCTATCTTTTTCATGGCAGGGCTGGGGAGGTTGGCGGGATTGTTTTATTTAAACCGTATGACATTCCCTCACCAGATACATGAAGTGGATGCGGGTGGCACGAGCTGGGAGGAAGCGCGCGGTGTCTTACGAGATGCGAACTATCTGCGCTTCACCCTCTTCGTCGGGCTATGGGGATTTTTCTTGGGATTGGGTTTGCCGTTTCAAACGGTGTTCATGATCGATGTGCTGGATTTTCCGATGCGTGACGTGGTGGTGCTGACCACACTTGCGGGCATCGGCGGTCTGCTCACCTTGAAAGGCTGGGGAACGTTATGTGATCGCTTCGGTAACAAGCCGGTCTTGTCCGTCTGTGCCATTTTGTGGGGTTTGGTGGGCTTGTTCACCTGGCTGTTCGCCGGGCCGCATTTTCAAGCGCACCTGACCGTGGCGTTCATCCTGATCGGTGGGCTCACCGCCGGGTTTCAGCTCTGCCAGTTCAACCTCATGCTGAAACTCATCATGGCCCAACGCCGTGCAGCGCACATCGCGGTGTTTCTGGCCGTGACGAGTCTGGTCACGGCATTGGGGCCGCTGGTGGGAGGCGCCTTGCTCGCAGCTCTTCCCCGGCAAGCTGGTGAATTGTTCGGTCAGCCGATCCTGAATTATCACCTGATATTCTCCCTCTCCATGCTCGGCTGCCTCATGCTGCCGATGCTGTTACAAACCATTCGGGAGGATGCTGAGATGCCTGCCTTACAAGTCTGGCGGGCGATGCGCGCCATGCGCACCTTCAACCCGCTCGTAGGTATGGCGACGGCGGTGGAGTTCATATTCACACCACGAGGATTGACTGGATTGGCACGGCAAAGCTGGCGCTCTTTACGACGGCAGGTCAAGGCGGTGGGGGAAGTGGGCGAGGATCTGGTGGAGGTCAGCCGTTCTCGCTTTAGCCGACGTTGAATGATCTGGCCAGAAAAGTTTGGACAATCCCCTTTGAGGAGCCAAAGTAACTCCCTGTTCCACGAATAAGCGGTCGTTGCAGGCCGTCATTTGTTGAGCTGGCTGTAACATAACTGCACGACCAGACGTCTGGCATATGTTCACCGATAGTCCGTAAATTTTTGTACATGAAAATGACCAAACAACTTGCTGCTTTGATGGCGGTGGTCGGCTTGCTGGCCGGTTGCGCCACGACGGATAACAAAACCTCCACCACGGAAAATAAGTCCGCGACCAAACAAGAGAAGTGGACCGATCTCTTCGATGGCAAGACCCTCAATGGTTGGGTGCAGCGGGGCGGTGCCGCCAAGTACCGTGTGGAGAACGGCCAGATCATCGGCACCACCGTGCCCAAGACGCCGAACACCTTCCTTTGCACGGACAAGACCTACGGCGATTTCATTTTGGAACTCGAATTCAAGGTGGACCCTAAGATGAATTCCGGCATCCAGTTCCGCAGCGAAGTCTTTGCCGAGGCGACTACGCTCGAAAACGTGAAGGATGCCAAGGGCAATCCCCTCAAAATCGCCGCCGGTCGCGTGCATGGTTACCAGTGCGAGATCGATCCTTCTGACCGTGCCTGGAGTGCCGGTATCTATGATGAGGGCCGTCGCGGCTGGCTCGTGGACTTGAAGGACAAACCGGCTGCGCAAAAGGCGTTCAAGCAGAATGATTGGAACAAGGTCCGCATTGAGGCGATCGGTGATTCGCTGAAGACGTTTTTGAACGGTGTGCCTGCTGCCGACTTGAAAGACGGTATGACTCGTGAGGGCTTCATCTCCTTGCAGGTGCATAGCATCGGCAACAATGTGACGAACATGATGGAAGTGGCCTGGCGCAATATCCGCATCCAAGACCTCGATGCAGCCAAGCGCACGGCGATCTTCAATGGCAAGGATCTCACTGGTTGGACGTTGGCAGACGGAAAGCCGGTCACCGCTGGTTGGAAAGCGGAAGATGGCGTGCTGACCCGTGCGGACAAGGGCGGCGATATCTATACGGCCAAGGAATACGGTGATTTCGATTTCCGTTTCGAATGGAAAGTTGCTCCCGGTAGCAATAGTGGTGTGAAGTATCGCATGGCGCAGATCGGCAAAGCATGGCTCGGACCAGAATACCAGGTGCTGGATGACGACAAGCATCCCGATGCGAAGCTCCGTGATGGCCGTCGCAAATCCGGTGGCCTCTACGATCTCTATGTGCCAAACGCGAACAAGATCCTCAAGCCCGTGGGTGGGTGGAACAACTCCCGCATCGTGGCCAAAGGCACGAAGATTGAGCATTGGTTGAACGGCGCGAAAGTGCTGAGCTACGATACCGCCTCAGAAGATTTCAAGAAACAGGTGGCGGGCAGCAAGTTCTCTAAGACGCCGACCTTCAACCAGAATACGAGCGGGCGAATCCAATTGCAGGATCATAATGATCCGGTGTGGTATCGGAATCTGACGGTGCAGGAGCTGAAGTAAACTTTGGTGATTTCAAGAAAACCCGCCTGCGAGCAATCGCAGGCGGGTTTTGCTTTATAGGAGCGCGGCTCTCCGAGCCGCAGCAATGTCCAAACCTCAGTGGCTAAAATTGATTACACGATTACTTTTTCATGAACCCCATCAACAAAGCGACCACACTTAACACCAGCGCACCCAAGGCTACATTAAACGCCAGCTTGGCCTTTCCATCATCACTCGCAGTAGTTGTTACGGCTGTTTCTGTATTCTTGGCCACTGCATTCAATTTGGTGACTGATGCTGGCGTCTTGGTGCCCGGTTCACCCGTCCACGCCACGACTTCATCGCCCGCATAAGTTTGATGCGCTTTCCACACAATGGACTGCGCGTCTGCGTTGATCTTGCCCATGATGCGGAATTCGACGAATTGATCAGGTAGCAATCCTTCGCCTTCAGCGGTCCAGGTGAGTTTGGTGGCATCGCCGGATGTGTTCTTCTCCATCGCGATCTTCCAGCCGGGCTTCGTCTCGTAATGATGGATGGCCACGTCTTTCGCAGGGATTTCCAGTTCTACTTTCAGCGTGGCCTTATCCTTCTCATTCGGGCAACGCACACTGAAGGTTTCATAACTCCCCGCCTTCGCCTCGCGCGGATGCACGACGACATGGGCGTGGACGACCAGAGATGAACACCAGAGGGCGATCAACAAAACGACACGTTGCATGATGAGAGGATGAATCAAAGAGGAGGGTAACTCAAGTGCGAGTGGGGCGCGGCTGTGTTCCGCTTGCGGAATCAGCCGCAGCGCGTGAAATGAACAATAAGAGCAGCAAAATATTTCAAAGCTATCTTAACCATTTGACCCTGCTGCGACTGGTTTCTTGGGGAAACACAGTCGCGGTCCAAGGAATATGCCACGTTCCGTTTAGTTCTGCGTCCGCACCGTCTTCAAGAATTCCTGCAACGCCGCCGCTTCATTCCCGCGTAGCTTTGCCTTCGGGACCATCTTGTTAATCCAAGTATCCCACTCGTCATCGGGATAGCCAGACGGGTCAAAGAGTTGGTGGCATTCCGAACAACGACCGGAGAAGACCTCGCGACCTTCCTTGCCGAGTTTCGTGAGGGCGGGGGATTCCTTCCAGCCCATGACGGGGCGGGGCGATGGCAAAGGCTCGGCGCTATCGAACTCCAGCACACAACGGAATCCATAAAGCCCGCCGCGCACATCGGGCAGATTCGGGTAATGATAGCCAGATTGAAGATTCAACGGATCAAACGTCACCCATGCCGCGCCACGCAGGAACTTCAGTTTCTTGCCGCCCATGTCGGTGTCGAGACGCTTGAACTCCAGACGCAGTTCGCTGCTGTTGAGTTTGGAGTTATACCAATCCTCACCCCACTCGAAGAGATTCCCGCCGAGATCGTGAAAGCCATTTGTATTCGCAGCTTTGCTGCCCACGGGGCCGAAATTATTCTCCGCATCCGGCAGATAACCACCAAGCGTCGGGCGTTGATCGATGGTGGGCCATTTCTTGCCCCAAGGATATTTTTCAGGTCCGGCTGCTGCGGTCCATTCTGCACTCGTCGGTAAGCGATAACGATCCTTGGCACCGATGCGGCCTGCCTTGCGCTCCTGTTCCGTGAGCCAGCGGCAAAAATCCGTAGCATCGTTCCAACTCACATTGTTGACCGGATGCGACGGCTTCTGCGCTAGCGATGGAGGAGGGGAGCCAACGGATTGCAGATACGCCGCGAAATCACTGCGCCGCGTTTCCCACACGCTCATCAATACTTTTGTGCCGGGAACAGGAATGAATTTTTGCCCGAGCGAATTTTCGTAAGGCTGACCGGGCTTGGGTTTACTGCTGGCGGCGGATGGAGCAGGTGTTTCGTTCGTCGCGGCGGATTCAGCAGCTTCGGGACTTTCGGTCCTTTGTTTGCAGCCGCTATTGGAACACAGGATAAATACCGTTGCGAGCAGGGTGAAGAACTGGAATGGAAGCTCGCGCCGCATGGCTGGTCAGATCTGAAAATCCATCGAATCCAAAGAACGGTCCTTGTCCTTCTTGGCGATGACTTTCACTTTCACATCTTCACTGAGGACGAGTGAATTCGGTGGCACGCTTTCCAAGAGGAACACATTCGCGCCGATCGTGCTGCCAGCACCGATGACCGTTTCACCGCCCACAATCGTGGTGCCTGCGTAAATGGTCACGCGGTCTTCCAAGGTCGGATGACGCTTCTGCCCCTTCAACGCCTGGCCGCCGGAGAGCGAGCGCGCCACGAGGCCCACGCCTTGATAGAGCTTCACATGATTGCCGATGGTCGAAGTCTCGCCAAGCACGCAACCCGTGCCGTGATCGATGAAGAAGTGGGAGCCGATCTTCGCACCCGGATGCAAGTCCATGCCCGTGCGGCTGTGCGCCCATTCGGACATGATGCGTGGGATGAGCGCCACGTTCTTCTCGTAAAGTTTATTCGCCATGCGCTGCACCGCGATGGTTTCCACGAAGGGATACGCGACGATGACTTCTTCACGGCTTAAGGCGGCAGGGTCACCATTGTAAGCGGCTTCCACATCCGTCTGCAGCAGTTCGCGTATGCACGGGAGGCAACCAAGGAAATTCAGAGTCAGATCATGCGCGAGCGGACGCAGTTCACGGGCGGAGAGTTTCTCGGGATTATGGTAGAGCAGGCTCTTGTAGATCTCATCTTCCAGGCGGCCCAGCACGCAGTCCATGAGCAGTGCCGTCTCCACTTTCAGTTCGGAGGAGTGCAGCGGTTTTTCATCGAAGAAACCGGGGAAGAGCAGGCGCAGCAGGTCCACGGTGATGCCCGCAATGGCGGTCTTGGACGGCATGTTCTTGCCATCCAGATGATTGATGCCGCCCAGCTTCGCGTAAGACGCGACCAGTTTATCCGTCAACTCTGTGACCGTTACCTTCACGGGCGAAGTATTCCGCAGGGGAACGCCAAACGCAAGCGGACGGATTTTGCCGCTAGACGGAATGACAAATGCCCAAGCTCGAATGACCAAGGAAGGCCAAATGAATCAATGACCAGTCCCATCATTGGACATTGCTCATTCCTTGGTCATTCGGATTTAGTCATTGGGCATTTATCGAAAAATCTGCGTGTATCTGCGCCCATCTGTGGTTAGCTTTTCTTAAAGATTTCACGACTATGGCCACTTACGTTTACGAAACGATTCCGAAGAGCGCGAAGCAGAAGCCAAAACAGTTCGAGCTGCAGCAGAAGATGTCGGACGCGCCACTGACGAAGCATCCGGAAACGGGCGAACCAATTCGCCGCGTTATCATCGGCGGCAGCGGTTGGGTGACGCACGGAGCGGGTATCCTCTCCATGAACACGAAGAAGCGCTAAGCCGCGCTCCTCAAGCGTTCAAATCTCTCGCCCGCACCCCTCGCAGATTCTCTACCAGCCACGTCGGCTTGTGCGGACGCAAATCCTCCATCGTGTGCCCACCGGTTGCCACCGCGAGGATCTTCGCGCCGATGTGCCGAGCGCAGTCGATATCCTTCGGCGTATCACCGATCACTAAAACCTCCTCACCCTTCAACGGCCTGCCGATCATCTGCCCCGCGCGTTGTTGCGCGATGGCCGCGAGCTGGTTGCGATCCTCGTGATCATCCGAGAACACGCCGAACTCGAAGTGATCCCATAGTCCGTGATGGCGTAGCTTGATCTCCGCCCCGATACGCAGATTCCCCGTCAGCAAACCCATGATTGGCTCCTGCGGCAGCGCCTTCAGATCGGCGATCAGTTCCTTCACGCCTGTGCAAACGTGCCCGCCGAACTCATGCATCAGATGTTCCAGCCAGAACACATAAGTGTCCGTGAACAAATCCAAGTTCTCTTGCGAGTAGGTGATGTTGTAATGCTTGAAAAATTCACGCAGTAGCGACAGATCCGTGCGCCCGGCGAAGTTCACATCCTCCGGCTTGTGTTCCTGCGCAAAGACGGAGCGGAATGTCGCCCCGAACGAACGTCCGCCGATGCCGCGGGTGCGGATCAACGTGCCATCGATATCAAACAAAACCAAGCGTATCACATCACTCCTTTAATCCGAGAAAAGTTCATTCATCGACACGGAGAGATTTGGCAGCAGCTTCTCCGTGAGCACTTCCTTGCTTGCGAGAATGCCTTTCAACCCAAGCCCATACTGACTGCCGTGATAGACCTCCACATTGTCGTAACGCAGATCGATCATCCACAGGCGCGGGATTTTGCAATCCTCGTAAATCTCCTTCTTCGTCACGGTGTCCCAGCGATGATCCTCCGAGCTGATGATCTCCGCAGCGATGAAAACCTTCCCTGTGGCTGCCGTCACCAGTGACAAGTCCGGCCGCAAAATCGCATCGCTGCGCAATTGAACCGTCGAGCGCGGTTCCTGCAAAAGCGCCGGGCCGTTCACCGGTAGCGCCGCGCGCACGAGCGCATGCAAACGCTCCAGCACCAGCCGATGCCGCCCGCCCAGCACCGTCCGATGAACGCTGTTCCCCTCAATGATTTCTTCGTAAGTCCGGCTCACAAATATAAAATCTTCCTACCTCTTCTGGCCCGCCGGTGCAAACGGCTTCTCCACCAACGCCTTCATAAACCTCCCCGTATGCGATCCCTTCACCTTCGCCACGGCCTCTGGTGTCCCCGCCGCGATGATCGTGCCACCACCCGCACCGCCCTCCGGTCCCATATCGATCACCCAATCCGCCTCTGCGATGAGATCCAAGTTATGCTCGATCACCACCACCGTATTACCCGCTTCCACAAGCCGTTGAATGACTTCGACGAGCTTCTGCACATCCGCCATGTGCAGCCCGATCGTCGGTTCTTCGAGAATGAAGATCGCCGGTTTGATATTCATCTGCCGGATCGTCTTCAGCTCGATCTGCTCGCCCTTCAAACCCGTGAGCAGATGTGTCACCAGTTTCACGCGTTGCGCCTCGCCGCCGCTGAGCGTCGGACTCGTCTGTCCTAAGCGTAAGTAGTCCAGTCCCGTATCGCGCAAGGCCTCCAGCGGACGCCGTATCTTCGGCAACGCCGCGAAAAACTCGATCCCCTCCGCCACGCTCAGGTCCAGCACCTGCGCGATGTTCTTGCCTGCGTATTCGATGTCCAACGTCTCGCGATTGAACCGCGTGCCATTGCACGACTCACACTTCACATACGCAGGCGGCAGAAAATTCATCTCCAGCTTGATCGTGCCCGCGCCTTCGCACACCGGGCAACGCCCTTGATTGCTGTTGAACGAAAACCGGCTGCTGCTGTAACCGCGCAACTTCGACTCCGGCAGATTCGAGAACAGCGTGCGGATATCATCGAAGAAGCCCGCATACGTTGCCGGTGTGGAGCGCGGCGTGCGCCCGATCGGCGATTGATTCACCTCATGCACCGCACTCAATAAATCTGTGCCCGTCAGATTCTCATTCTTCTTCCCCTTGCGACCAACTGCCCCTTCCAGCGCAGGTAACAAACACTCACGCACCAGCGTGCTCTTGCCCGACCCGCTCACGCCCGTCACCACCACAAAACGCCCCAGCGGAATCTCCAGCGTCACGTCCTTCAGATTATTCGTCGTCGCCCCACGCAACGTCAGCCATTGCGTTCCCACCTCTTCACTCGCTTCGGTTTTCTTCGTTTTCTTCGCTGAAACTTTCTTCGGAGCCGTCACCACTCGTCGCTCACCGCGCGTCGGATACTTCTTCGTCTCCAGATGCGCCAGCGATTTGCCCGTCAGCGAATCTTTATGCTTCAGCAATTCCGGCAACGTCCCGTGCGCCATCACCTGGCCACCCTTCACGCCTGCACCGGGGCCGAGATCGATGATGTAATCCGCGCGCCGCATCGTGTCCTCGTCATGCTCCACGACGACGAGCGAGTTCCCGCGCGAACGCAACTTCTGCAATGCATCCAGCAACTGCTCATTATCCCGCGCATGCAAGCCGATCGTCGGCTCATCAAGGATATAAAGCACGCCACTGAGATTTGACCCGAGTTGCGCTGCGAGACGAATACGTTGCGATTCACCGCCCGAAAGCGTCGTCACACTGCGGCTCAGTTGCAGATAGCCGAGCCCCACTTCATTGAGGAAACGCATGCGTTCGCGGATCTCTGGGAGAATATCCCGCGCCACCTCCGCCTCGCGCCCGCTCACCTGCAACCCATTGAAATACTCTGAGGCTTGGGCCACGGACATTGCACCGATGTCATCAATCGTCTGCCCTGCGAGCTTCTTCTTACCTTTCGTCGCTGCTGGCAATCCGCCCAAGATCAACCGCACCGCGCGTGCCAAGGGATTCAATCTCGCCCCTTTGCACTCCGGGCAAATCTCGCGCTTGCCTTCCTGCCAGCCGAACCACGATTCCTCAATCGCATCCGCCCTCGCACCGCGTTCTGCATCTGGTAGATAAAATGTTTCCCCGAACCCGCGACACGTCGGGCACCAACCGCGAGAAGAGTTGTAGCTGAAAAATTTCGGATCAAGTATCTCGAAGGACTTGCCGCATCCGCTGCACGACCGCGAAGTGGAATGCACCGTCGTCACCCCATGATTATCCAGCGCGAGCAGCACACCCTTACCGATGTTCAACGCCTCATCCACCACTTGCTGCGCCGTCTTGCCCGTCTGCTTCGCACGCGGTTTCTTCTCCATCACGCCGATGACGATTTCCACGTCATGCTCCTTGAAGCGATCCAACCGTAGCCGTTCGCTTGTGGAGTAGATCTTCCCGTCCGCCCGGATCTCCGCGTAACCATGCTTCGCCGCCCACTCCGCCACTTCCGTATGAAAACCTTTACGATTCCGCACCACCGGCGCGAGCAGCAGCAGATCGCCGCGCTCCTTCATCTGTTCCTGGAGCCGTGCACCCAGTTCATCGCGTGTTTGCGATTCCACCGGTATCTGGCAGTCCGGGCAATACTGCGTGCCCAGCCGGGCGAAGAGCAATCGGATGAAATGATAGATCTCCGTCACCGTCGCCACTGTGCTCTTGCCGCCGCCGCTCGAATTCCGTTGCTCAATGCTCACCGTCGGCGGAATGCCCGCGATGAGATCCACATCCGGCCGCGAAAGCTGCTCCACGAATTGCCGCGCATACGCGTTCATGGAATCGAGGAAACGCCGTTGCCCTTCGGCAAAGAGGATGTCAAACGCCAGCGTGCTCTTGCCCGATCCGCTTACGCCCGTCAGCACCACGAACTTCCCGCGCGGGATCGTCACCGTCAGATTCTTCAGGTTATGCTCGCGCGCCCCCTGGATGAGGATGCCGTCCTGTCCCGCCACCGTTATGTCCGTCTCGTTCAACACAGCTAGAGTATTATCATGGGTTGTTCAGTATGCAAAAAGTACCTCAAAGGAAAATGTCGTAATCGTCCTGAACCCCGTGCCGCTAGGTCGGGGCGAACTCGGTTGTTTACGTTAAATCGTTAAGACGTTCCATCGTTGAATCGTTCCCACGATTCACGCCTTTCAACCATTGTAACGAATTTCGCATTGCCTCTCCTTTGTGATTACGGACGCCCATTGGTTTCATCCGCACGAATATCCTCCCATTTCGTCCACCCTTTTTCAAAAGATTTATCTGTCAAACCGCCCCTAAATTCTTGAACAAAAACTGCGCCATCGCTGTCGTAATTTTGTGCGCAAAACTGACCCACCTTGCTGCGCCATTTTGACCCAAATCCACCCCTCTGAGACACCTTGCCTCAGTGTCCCACTTAGGGTGGAGCGTGCCCGTCCTCGGGCACAGCCACATTCATAAGCAAAGGCAGTCCAGTTTCGCTCCGAAGCCCCCCGGCCCAGCGGGCGAAAGAAAATAGCCCCGCGATTCATCGTGGGGTAGCGCGGAGTAAGAGAAACCAGTCCCGTCAGGGACGACAGAACGCACCATTACAAACCTCCCCAGTCCCAGCGGGACGACTCGATGGTAGCCGTGGCGTAAGCCCGCCCAAAGCGGGCGCAACCCACGGACTAAGCCCCACAAAAAACTCCGTCACGTAGTGACGCGCTGAACTGTGAAAGTTGCCTGCGTCAGCGCGGTATGCTAAATTTTCCTCATGCCCAAGGGCACGCCAGCATCACTACCAGAGCAATTGTCCGCTGGTGCCTTAGGCGTGGTGATACTAGTTTGGATGTTTGGTTCCTGCCTCTGCGGCCATTTCGACGCTTACGGTTTACTTGGTACAGTCCCCGGTGCGATCTTGGCCTGGACCGGCCTGGTGAAAAATCAATCTCCCCACCTCATCACCCGTTGTGGCCTTGGTTTTGTGGCGATCACCACCACCTTCCTGCTGCTCAAAGTCATCACGGATGTGATGTGGACCGGTCATGAACCCATGTTCACCCAGCCACCTTGGATCGAACGCTGGATCTATTGGCGGGAGATAACGGGGTTTTGATTATCTGAAGATAATGAGGAAATTTGGTAGACTCGCCAGCACAGCACAATTTTGGAATGCATGCTTCCGTGCGGTCTTGATACCCGGTCTTTTTCAGACAATCATATCCCCAAGAGCGGTCGTTAAGCGAGGTCTGCCACGGTCGTCCCGTGACGTTTGAATTGAAGTGAAGCAACAAATCTCCATATCTGAGTTTGAGCCTGTCCTCACCATGACAGATTATTACGACGGTCCACGAGGTGGCATAGCACTGTTTCATGGAAAGCCGCATTTATATGAGTCTAAATTCTTAGATTTCGAACGGAATGCTGAGGGAGAATACTTAGAGGAAGACCACTATTACCTGACTCTGATTGATGATACGGTTTTGCAACTGGCTTTGGAGGATTGGGAGATTTGGCTGCGTTGGGAAGCAGCATTTCACGCCGGGTTGACAGATACCAGCACACATCCGGCTCTTCCTCCTGATAGGTCTCGGCATGAAATCCTAAAGCCGCTCCTGTCTAGTGCCCTACTGACAAAAAAAGACGACGCTATTGTCGCCAAAGCAGAGTTTAGGGCGATTCCCAATAGTCGGCCTGAGGGATGTTTTCTCAAACTTGAAGTCGCATGGACTACGATCAGTCGGATTACGTAAATCTATTTCATGCCCACCACCATCCGCCCCGCCACTCCTTCAGACACCGACGAGATCAGCGCCATCCTCACCGAGGCGGCGCAATGGTTGGCGCATACGGGCCGCTTGATGTGGCGTGATAACGAACTGGCACCCGAACGCATCGCGGCAGATGTAGCGGATGGCTTGTTCGTGATCGCTGAACGGGACGGTATTGCCGCAGGCACCATGAAGTATCAATTGGAAGATCCGCTCTTCTGGCCGGATGTTCCCACGGGTGAAGCCGGTTACATGCATCGAGTGGCAGTGCGACGCCAGTTCGCCGGTGGAGAAGTGTCACTGGATTTGTTTCATTGGGCACTTTGGAAAACCGCTGACCTAAACCTCCGCTACCTCCGCCTCGATTGCGAAGCCTCCCGCCCCAAGCTGCGTGCCGTTTACGAAAAGTTCGGCTTCAAAAATCGAACATCCTGTTAAGCTCGCCAAGTTCCCCGTCATCGGTATCCACTGTCATAACCTAGTATGATGCGCTTATTCTTGTAAGTAATGAGGTTTGTCCGGTTGGTTTAGGCCAAGTGAAAACAGGTCGAGAATGAACATTTAGGTTTTCACCTGTCCGAAAAGTTGGCACTGTCTGGTCAACCGATAATGAACAGGTCAATCCGCTTTTTTTTAGTCGTGATGGGCGTTGTTTTGGGGGCAGCGTTGTTTGGGATATTGACACGCCCCATTGGTTTCCTTGCGGCTTTTTGGCCTGCGAATGCAGTCCTGCTCGGACTCTTCATCCGTAAGCCGCACCTTGCGGCTGTCCCTGGCTGGGTGGGGGCCATCACCGGATTTCTGCTGGCCGACCTGCTTACGGGCAGCCAGTTGCTCGTCACCGTGCTGCTCTCTTCGGCCAATTTGGCTACGGTGCTGGTTGGTTGCTTGCTCTATCACCGGTTAAGTGAGGAAGACCGGCGCTTGGAGCGGCCTGTTTCAGTTCTATATCTGCTGCTTATCTCTGCTGTAGCCTCGCTCGCTTCGGCCTTGGTGGGCTGTAGTGTGTCACCGATATTGTTTGGTAATTCGTGGTTGGATGGGCTGGATCATTGGTTTTCCACGGAGTTGGCCAATACGGTGGTGATCTTGCCCGTGATGTTGACGGCCAAGCGCAGTTGGATCATCGACCACCTTCGTCGCTTTTCCCACTACCGGTTAAAGGATGTAGCTCCGATTTTAGTTTTGCTGATATCAATCACGGCGGCTCATGTAGTAGGTGGACCGGGAGCGGTTGCTTTTCCGGAACCGGCGTTGCTGTGGTGTGCGGTCAGCTACGGAGTTTTCGCCAATGCCGTGCTTCTGCTGCTGGTTTCCGTGTGGGCCATGATGGCCGTTTCTTCCGGGGCATTGCATGTTCCCTTGTCCACTGATTACTTGGATTCCATCAACTCTGCCCGTTTGGGCATCATGTTCCTCGCCTTGGGACCGTTGACCGTGGCCAGTATCAATGCCGCGCGTAATCGCTTGCTGGAACGGGAACGCCAGACCGCAAAGGATCTGGCGCAAGCACTGGCCGCAGCAGAAGCCGCCAAACATGCGAAGAGTGAGTTTCTCGCCACGATGAGCCATGAGATCCGCACTCCCATGAATGGCATAGTGGGCATGTCGAACATGCTCGTGGAAACGCTGCTCAATGCCGATCAGCAGGAGATGGCGCGCGTGGTGAAGCAGAGCGCCACCAGCCTGCTCACCATCATCAATGACATCCTCGATGTCTCGCGCATGGAGGCGGGCAAACTGGCTATCACGCCGATCGCTTTTCGTGCCGGTCAATTGGTCACAGAAAGCCTCGCCGTGCTGGCACCGGTCGCCGACGCCAAGAAATTGCGTCTCTCCATCTCGATTGATCCCGCGCTGAACACGACCTTATGGGGAGATGACAGCCGCATCCGCCAGGTGCTGCTGAATCTCACGGGGAACGCCATAAAATTCACCGCTCAAGGTGTTGTGGCAGTGACGGCGCAAAGAACTGGTGGAACGGCAACGCACACTGCGCTTCGCATCACGGTGAAGGATACCGGCATCGGTATCCCTGACGCGGTGCAGGCAAAATTATTTCAGCCCTTTGAGCAGGCAGATGGCAGTGTCACCCGCAAGTTTGGCGGCACGGGTCTGGGGCTTTCCATCTCGCGACGGCTCGTTGAATTGATGGGTGGCCAGATCGGCTTCAACAGCACTCCGGGCAAGGGTTCTGAATTTTGGTTCACGTTGGAGTTGGAGAATCGCGCGGCTGTCAGCGCACCGCAAACCGCGCCTTTGTTTGCCAAGCCCACGTGTGCCCTTCGCTTGCTGGTAGTGGATGACAACGAGATCAATCAAGCAGTGGCCAAACGGCTGCTGGCCACCATGGGGCATGAGGCGGACATCGTGGGGGATGGCGAGATCGCACTCACGCATCTCACCCAGCGGGCCTATGATGCCGTGCTGATGGATTGCCTGATGCCAGGGATGGATGGCTATGAAACCACGCGCCGAATCCGCTCTGGACATCTGCCAGTTTTGAATCCCAAGATCCGTGTCATCGCCCTGACCGCCTCCGCCATGGCGGATGACCGGGAGCGGTGCTATCAGGCCGGGATGGATGACTTCGTCAGCAAGCCTATCGGGTTTCAGGAAATTCAAGCGGCGCTGGAACGGGTGGGATTTGGTGTAACGGCAGCAGATCCGGCGTCGTCTCCAGCTGTGGAACCTGCGCTGGAATTACTGGATGGCAAAGTGATCAACGAGCTGTACAAGTTATCACGTGAGGACGAGCCTTCATTGGTTCATCATCTCCTTAAATTATTTATCCAGACGGTACCTGAAAAGCTCGAACAACTCGGTTGTGCGATGTCTTCACGAGATGCCGACAATGTTCACAAGATCGCCCACTTGGTGGCCGGGAGCAGCGTCACCGTGGGAGCGAGACCGATGGCCAGACTGCTCAAAGAGATAGAAGTCGCGGTCAAAAACAACCATTGGTCCCTGGCGGAAAGATGCCTCGGCGATCTCAAAAGCACATGGTCGCTGACCTATAAACGCATCCTGGCCGAAATGACTCCCTCAAATGAAAATACTGAGCGTAGAAGATAATCCGCTGGCGCAACTGGTCGTCGCCACCACCTTGAAATCACTGGGCCATGAGGTGGTGCAAACGGATGATGGCGAGGAAGCCTGGAACATCCTCGGGGCAGACCATGGCATCCGTGCCGTAGTTTGCGACTGGCGCCTGCCCAGGCTGGATGGCCTGGATCTTTGCCGCCGTGTGCGCAAGGAAAGGAACGATTACATCAGTTTCATTCTGCTCACGCAGGAACATGCATTGCGGGAGAATCTTCAAGATGCCAGCGCTGCCGGAGTGGATAATTTCTTGAGCAAACCGGTGGATGCTTGCCAGTTGGAGCTGTGCTTGAATACCGCCGCCCGCGTGGTTGATTTTACTTCGGAGAACAAATCATCGTCGGGTCTGCTGCCCATCTGCAGCTATTGTAAAAAGATCCGGGATGGGAAAGACCGCTGGCATCAGATGGAGCATTATCTTTCCTGCGGATTCAATCTGCGCTTCAGCCACAGCATATGCCCGGTTTGCATGGACAAGCATGTTGAGCCTGAACTGAAGCGGCTGGGCATGTGAGATGGTCCGCCTGCGGCCCTTAAACTTATTTCTGGCGTAGCCGGCAGGAAGGTGCTTCAGTTTGCGCCATGAAATCCCTCCTCCGTGCCTTGGGCGCTCTGGTTGCGTTGGCTTGTGTTTCGTTTTCCTCTCTGGCTTTGGCTGCGGACGTCGATCCATTTGATCAATCTAAGGTGCCATTGGAAGTTGATACGACCGATACGAAGCTGACGAAGATCGTGTTGCTGGCGGGCACGCCGAGCAATAAATCGGGCCAGCATGAATACTTTGCAGGCTGCGCGCTGATGATGGATCTGCTGAAGCAGACGAAGGGTGTGCACGTGGTGATGGCGCGGGATGGCTGGCCGAAGAATGAGGCGATCTTCAAGAATGCGAAGGCGGTGGTTTACTTCGGCGACGGCGGTGGCAAGCAACCGTTTCTGGAACCGGCGAAGTGGAAGATCATTGAGGACCTCATGAAGGAGAAGGCGGGCTTGGTGCTGATGCATCAGGGTGTAGATTTCCCGATGGGACCGGAGAAAAACATCATGGGCTGGCTGGGCGGAATATTCCTGAAAGACATCGGATGCCGCGGGCATTGGGACATGGATTTTCCGGAGATCGGCAAGCATGCGGTGCTGGGCGGCGTGAAGCCGTTCAAACTGGCGGGCGATGGCTGGCTCTACAATATGCACTTCGCTGACAAAGGAGTGACACCTCTCTTGAGCGGGGCGGTGCCGGACAAGTCTCGTTCTTCGGCGGATGCGAAGAAGTATAACGGTCGCGCGGAGGTGATGGCTTGGGCGTATGAACGACCTGAGGGCGGTCGCGGGTTTGCCTTCACGGGTGCGGATTTGCACAAGAACTGGGCGGAAGAGAGCCAGCGCAAGCTGGTGGTGAACGGGATCTTGTGGTCGGCAGGATTGAAGATTCCGCAGGAGGGTGCGCCGGTGGCTTTTGATTCGGCGAATCTACAGCGGAATCTGGATAAGAAGGATGCGCCTGCACCGGCGGCGAAGAAGGCGGCGGAGAAGAAGTGATGTCTGTCAGTTACGTTGGTAAGAGAAAATTGTGTATGACCATGGAGAGGATAAAAGCGGAGTTGGCGACTCTGTCAGATGATGAACTGAAGGAGATATTGAGGTTCCTGTCGGATTTGCGTGAACAGCATGAAAGACAGAAGGATTGATCGCTTCGGTGACGAAAGCTGAACAAGAATACTTTGCAGTCTTAGGTCACGGTAAAACCACTTTTCCGGGTGGCACCGTCTCGATTTTGCCCAAGGGCGAAAGTTTCACCGCTGCTTCGGAATAGCTCAGCGATTTCCCATAGCTCACACCATACGTCACGGTTTTTTCGTGGGGTGTTTGGGTTGTTTCGGTGAAGGTAGTGGGTGAAGTGCTTTGCGTGCCGAAATTGTAATACCAGTTCTCAGCGCCATCGTTGCTGCGCTCGATGCGCAGAGGTGGACCGAACTTCGCGCGCAATTCCTCACGGGTCATGCCCACGCGCATCGGTGTGTCTATGACCAAGGGTTCGGAAGTGGTGGAACATCCGGTCACGAGAATCACAAGCAGGATTAGCGGAAGAATAGTTTTCATGGGCTTAATTCCATTATACCACGCGCAAACTAACCGCGGATATAAAAATACTGCACAGCGGCAAACAGCCAGAACATCACGATTCCAGTTGCTGCTGCTGATAAAACCATCGCCAGCCGGTTTCCTGCGCGACCTAGCTTTTGGGCGGTGACATATAGCAGGACGATGGCGACGAACTCGAAAGCTGCGAACCAAGGGTGGATACGCACCAAGACGGATGCCATGATCATGCTGATGAAGAAGGCGAGAATCGCGGCTGCGAGATAAAGAATGTCCGAGAGCGTCGCGGGCTTGCGCTCATTGGAATCAATTTCTTCGGTCTCCTTCATCGAATTGTCCCGACATAATAGATAATCTTTATGTCTCCATCAACTCCTTCAACTTCGCTAAATCCTTCTCCACCATTCCGCGATCACGCGCAAAATCCGCATCTGACATCGTTGGCAGTCGGAACAGTGTGAAAGTTACTACGCAACCGCCCTGTCCATTATCCAACACGCGCATGGGGGAATAGACGATGTTGCCCGGTGCGATGGTCACGTAATGATCGGCTACACGGAATTCATTTCGTGTCACGAATCGCACAGGAAATTCGCCATCGGCCGTCCCCATCATCCACTCGTTCTTGCCGACTTTGCGCATGGATTTGCAGAAAGCCCAGCGCGGCATATTCTCGGCGTTCAGGATAAACTCATAAACCTTATCCGCTGCACAATGGATGCTCGTCGATAAAGTCACAGCTTCTGTGTTCATGATCTACTATCGCCTCGCTCTTCGCACTTTGCACCTCGCCCCTGCTCAATGGGGGAACACTTCACTCAACGAGCTCTTAAACCGTCGATGCATCACCGCGAACAGGATTGCCGTCGGTAAGATGGTGATTGTTGAGGCCGCCATCAGCACGGCGAAGGGGAAGCGCAAGCTGCTGCCAAACAATCCTGCGAGGGCGAGTGGCAAAGTCTGCTTCTCCTGTGTGCTGAGGACGAGCATCGGGATGAGGTGCTCGTGCCATGAGAGGATGAACTGGATGAGGCCGAAGCTCAGCAGGGCGGACCAGCACAGCGGCAGTAGCGTCCAATACACGCGGAACTCGGAGAGGCCTGCGAGTCGTGAGGCTTCCACCAATTCACGCGGCATCTGGCGGAACACTTGCGTGAAATAGAGGATGCCCAAACCACTCACCACACCCGGCAGGATCACGCCCCACGTCGAATCGATCATCTTCAACTGGTTCAGCCAGCTAAACAGCGGGATCGCCAGCGCCTGTTGCGGCAGCACGATGACCATGAGCGATACGACGAAGAGCAACCCTTGAAAACGGAAGCGATGTTGCGCGAACACATAGCCCGCGAGCGAGGTGAGGAATACCGTGCCGATCGCCTGCGCAAACGCCACCAGCACGGAATTCGCGAACACGCGCCAGAAGGGGATGAGGTCGCCTTGGAACAGTTGCTTGTAGTAGGCGAAGTTCCAGGCGCCCGGCAGCAATTGCAACGGCTTGAATATCTCTTTGTTATCCTTGAACGCCGAGCAGAACATCCACACGAACGGGTAGATGAAGAGGATGCCCGCGACGAGCAGAAGTATCGTGGCGACCCAGGAAGTTTTCTCAGAAGGCAGCAGAGTTTTTTTCATGCCGCCCTCCCTCGGAACCATCGCGGTCCCATCATCGCCAGCCACAGCAAGGCCAATAACACTGGTGCGACCATCAAGCACATCGCGGCAGCGGTGCCGAAATTACCGAACGTGAACGCCTGTTGATAGCTGTAAGACACGAGCAGCAATCCGGCATCTGCCGTCCCCCCACTGCCGCCTAGGAGCATGTAAGCTCCGGAGAACATCGCGAACGCGTCCACCACCAGATAGACCGCGCAGAAGAGCACGACCGGCTGCAAGAGCGGCAGCGTCACTTGCTTGAATACCTTCCGACGATTGTTCGTTTCCAGATACGCCGCCTCATAGAGCGACTTGGGAATCGCCTCCATGCCCGCGAGGAAAAAGAACGTCACGAAGCCCGTCCAGCGCCACACCGTCTGCAATACCAGCGCGGGCATGATGAAGTTCGGATCTTTCAGCCAGTTGATCGGTTTGGCATTGAGATGCAGATGAAACAGATCATTGATAAAGCCCTCGCGGCTGAAAGGCATGATGAAGAGATTATTCAGCAAACCTTCCTTGCCGTGGAACACCAACAAGAAGAGGAGTGCTAACACCGCAGGCGGAGTTAGTCCCGGCAGCAACAACATGAATGTGAGCGCGGGGCGAACCTTCTTCCACGAGGATTGCAACCAATACGCCAGCAACGCAGAGAGCGGCAGGATGATCAGGATGCACGCTGCTGTGTATTTGATATTATTGCGTATGGCCTTCTCAAATTTCGGATCGTGCCGCAGCTCCTGATAATGCTGCGCGCCCACATACTCCGCCTCTTCCATCAGCGTATTGCTATGCAGACTGAGGCGCAATCCGCCGACGAGTGGCATCACCCAGAAGAAAACGAAAAAGGCAAAGAACGGCAGCAAGAGCAGATACGGCGCTCCTTTCCCCCGCAGCCAATATGTTTTCCAATCACCCATTCTTTGGACCGCGACTGTGTGCTTGGAGCACCAGTCGCAGCGGGCACGACAGTATAGGAGCGTTCCGAAATGTTTTAGGCGGCTGTGCCTGTTTCCCGTGCTGCGGCTGGTCTAGCGACACAGCCGCGCTCCAAGATACGCCTACTTCTTCTTGTCCTTCTCCGCTGGTGGTGGACCATCTTTCCCGCCGCCCGGAGGTCCGCCTGCTTTGCTCAAGCCTTCACGCATCTGCTTCACCGCTTCCTTCGCGTCGATCTGGCCATACATGAAGGACGAGAAGATGCCTTCCTGGAACATGAACACCGCCATCGGCCGTTTCGGATTCATCGCCACCGGCGGCACGGAAGGCGCGAGGTCCACGAGCAATTGACCGAACGGCTCGTTGTTGAAAAACGCCACCGGTTCCAGCAAGCGCTCGTCTTTCCATGCCGGTTTGTAGGCGGTGAAGCTGTTGCCCTTCGTGAAGCGCAACGCATTCGCTTCCTTGTCCTTCATCACGAATTCCATGAAGCCCCAGGACTCGTCCACCTTCTTGCTGTTCTTGTAGATCATCAGGCCCTGACCGGCGAAGGTCGAGGTGCGGCGGCCCAGTTTGCCGTCCTTGCCCTTCCACGCGGGCAGCGGCATCACGCCCCATTTACCAGAGAGGTCGGAGCTGAACTGCTGGATCATATCGAGACCGTACCAATCCGCACCGATCACGCAGAATACTTCACCATTCGCCACATCTCCGCTGAAGAACACGGGATCAAAGATCGACGCGCGATCCGGCGTGATGGCGATATGTTTTTCCTGCAAATCTTTCAGGAAACGCAACGTATCCGTGGCCAGTTCTTCATCGGGCAACACCTTGCCATCTTTATCGAACCAATCGCTGCCGCGCTGACGCAGGAGGATTTCGAAGTAAGATGGATCCAGCGCGAGCATGGCCTGGCCCTTCTTGCCAAGTTCTTCGCCCACGCGCAGGAAGTCATCCCACGTGGCGATGTCTTCCGGCGCCACGTAATGCTTCTGCATGATGTCCGTGCGGTAATACATCACCATGGCGCTGAGCGATTGCGGCACGCCATACGTCTTGCCCTGATAGGCGAAGAGCGAGAGGCGATTCGGCACGATGTCCTTATCCAGCCCGGCTTTCTTGATGCGATCGCTCAATTCCACGAACGGCACCTCGCCATTCAGATACATGCCGAAGAGCACTTCATCGAGCTGCACGATGTCCGGCGGGTTCACTCCCGTCTTGATCGCCACGGCCAGCTTGTCCGGCATCTCGCGGAAACCGTAGGCGCGGATGTTCGCCTCGAAATCCTTGTGGCCCTTCTCCTTGTAGAGGCGGACCATGTCCTCGTAATAGACCTTGTCCTGGAAGGAGCTGATCCAGATCTCCAAGGGGGCGGTGATACCGCGCACCGGCAGCAATGCCAGACCTGCGACCGCCAACAATACGACTCGTGCCAATCCAAATGCTTTCATGAAATCGTGCTAATTTTGCGCCAAGACTGCCCCGCAGGCAATTGGCGATTTAATCCGTAGTGGGGCAGGCGCCTTCGCCTGCCAATAGTCGGACAGGCGCCGCCGCCTGTCGCATGTTTCTATTGAATCAGACGCCCGGGCCCGCCATTCGTTCAACCATAACTTCGCCCGATACCCCGTCAAAGACCATGGCCCGATCCGCCGGAATCCGTACCGGCATCACCTGACCGGGGGCAAACATGCTCTCCACCGGAGCACGCGCCGTGAAAGGAACGCCCTGATAGGTGAAGTGTAAGAGATTTTCATGCCCCAAAGGCTCGCAAAGATCCATCGTGGCTTCCCAACTGCGCCCACCCGTGCCGATATTCGCACCAAGGAGAACATGCTCCGGGCGGAAGCCGATGACCATGTCCTTCCCCACATACGGCATCACCTTGATGGCCAATTCCCAGCCGATATCCACCCGCAACCGTTCCTCGCTACCTTTCACGGCGACCAACAGTTCCCGCCCACCCGCATGTACAATGCCCCGGATGAGATTCATACCCGGACTGCCGAGGAACCCCGCCACGAACGCGCTCTTCGGCTGCTGATATATCTCCAGTGGCGTGCCCGTCTGCACCACCTTGCCACCATTCATGATGCACAGGCGTTGGCCCAGCGTCATCGCCTCCGTCTGATCATGCGTCACCAAGATCATCGTGGCCCCGAGCCGCCGATGCAATCGCGCCAGTTCCGCACGCGTCTCGGCGCGCAGTTGCGCATCCAGATTCGAGAGTGGTTCATCCAGCAGGAAGACCTTCGGCTCGCGCACAATCGCCCGGCCCAGCGCCACGCGTTGACGCTGACCACCGGAGAGCGCGATCGGTTTGCGCTCCAACAAGTCTTCCAGCTTCAGCAGTTGCGCCGCGGCTTGCACACGCTGCTTTGTCTCGCGATTCGTGATCTTCCGGAATTGCAGGCCGAACGCCATGTTCTCATACACCGTGAGATGCGGGAACAGCGCGTAATTCTGGAACACCATCGCCACCTCGCGATCGGCAGGAGGGAAGTCATTCACCACGCGGTCACTGATGCTGATGGAGCCGTTATCTAGCGTCTCCAATCCCGCAATGAGCCGCAGCAAGGTGGATTTCCCACAACCCGATGGCCCCACAAGCACGAGGAATTCTCCCTCGGCGACCTCCAGCGATACGTTATCCGCCGCACGCACCTCGCGTCCGCGTGGGTCGCGGAACTTCTTGCTCACGTTATGGAGGCTGACGGCAGACATCGTTTATTTCGGTGCTCCCGGCTCTTTCTTCGGCAACGGCTTCGCGGCGGCCAGGTCTTCCGCGATGTAGCGTGTGACATTCTTCAGGTCCTCATCGCTCAATCCCATCACGGCCAGCCGCATGACATTGCCCTCGGCATCCTGCGGGTGCTTCCCCCGGAGGCCGGACTTGAACTTGCGGAGCTGGTCCAGTTGAAACCAATCCTCCAACGTGTTCAAGGGCGGGGATTTAGCCTCCGCCTTGCCCTCGGCTTTCGGCCCATGACAATTGATGCACTGGAGGTAAATCAGTTTACCCCGCTGCTTGTCCCCCTTCACGATTAGTAAGTGCGATTGCGGCGGCAGGCTGGCGATGTGTTCCGCCACGCGCTGGATCTCCGCATCCACCTGCACGATGCTTTCCCCCGCCGCCATGAGCACCTCGGACTTGTTCGTGGGGTTGCTCCCGCGGACTTTATCCCGGAATTTCTTCAACTGCAGCTCCACCGCCCAAGCCGGTAAACCATCGATGATCGGCCCCCGTTGCATCTCCTTCGTGCTGTGGCACAGGAGGCAAGATGCATAAATCTCGCCACCCGTTCGCGCGGTTTCGACCTGTTTCAACGGGGGAATGGGCGATTTCGAGGCTGTCGAGCAGCCCCCCAGCAGCATTGGCATGGTTCCGGCTATGAAGCAGAAGCCTGTTAAAGCAGCGACCCGGGTAACAGTCATTTTGTGTCGTGCGAGGAGGGTAGCTGCAGAATGAGAGCGAAGCAATGCAGCGAATGACAACGACCATGGCCGCCGGTTTTTCCGTCAACCCATGGCAAACTTTGGCCGACCGATTGGACACCAACCGCAAACCGGGTTTACCTTCCGAGGTGACCCTGCAAGAAGCCACCCTATCGGAGACGCTCAATCCGTACTCGCGCCGCGTGCACGAGGCCTTCATGGCCGCGCTGCCCTTGCTGGGCGACTTCGCGCACATGGATAACAGCCCCGGCGCACCCGAAGGTTCCCTCATCATCCGCGTGCCCCAGAGCATGAAGCCGCAGGAACCCGGTCTCTACATCTCCACCGACGTGCAGGAGATCACCGTCGGCTTCCGCGCCTGCTACGTGCACTTCATGGATTACGAACACACCGGCTCCGATGAACACATCGACCGCGCCATCGCCTACACCCGCGATGTCATGGAAGACCGCATCGTCATCAAGAAATGGTACCGCCACGGCATCCTCTGCGGCTCCAGCCTCGATACCCCCAGCGTGCTGCCCTCCCCATCCAAGAGCGGCATCACAACGGTGGAGATGATCTCCTGGACCGGCAGCCAAGATAAGACCGTAACCGTCCCAGCAGCGGCATAATTCCTTGGACCGCGGCTGTGTCCGCCGAGGACCAGCCGCAGCGGGAGCATCTCGATAGTGAGGTTCTAAATATTTTACGCCTCACTTCTCCCCCATCTCTGAACGTTGGAAGTTCAAAGTTGAACGTTGGACGTTTTCCCTAATGAATGCCCGCCGGTGCAACCGGCTTTCTTCATTCTCAATTCATAATTCATCATTCCCTTTGAGTCGCCTTCCCATCTCGTCCGGTCAATGTGACACTCCGCGATAGCATCCTGTCCTGCGGCACTCTAGCCACCAGTCCACACCTCCCGAATCCGACCCTCGCCAGCCACTTCAGTTAACCAGTATATGGACTCAGACTTACATTTCCCTCTCTTCCAATATGGAAGCCGAACTTCGGCATGGAGGAGAGGGCTAGGGAGAGGAGGCATTTAACACCACTTTTCCCCATCTGTGTTTATCTGTGTCCATCTGTGGTTAAACAGAGAACCTATGTCAAAGAGCAATGAAACCACCCGACCCTTGTGCCGTATCGTGTTCTCCCTCCCTACGATTGAGAGTTCAAATTCAGCAGATGTCCAAAACCCGGCTGGTTCCGCAGTGGCTACTAGAGATTCCCCGGTCACATCACACCTGGACTGACCGACGTCCCATTCACCCTCCAGCTTACGAGCCCCAATCCACCCGCCCGCTACACCCACATATCCTAACTGAGACTGACGCTTTTCTCCTCCCTCTCTTCCAACGATAGTTGGAGGAGAGGGCCGGGGAGAGGAGGCACTTAACCTTTCGCACCTCGAACTTCTCACCTCGTCCTTCCCATAATGGTTCCATAAGGATCGTCATCTCCCCGCCAACGCAGGACACAACTGCACCTATGCGTGCCTAAAAACAGCACAATGCACCATCATGCTTGATGACCTTGAGGATTTTTCGGGGCTGCCTGTCGCTCTGAAAGAGCCCAACCACCGCTCCTCTCCTTTACCGACAACGAGTTGTCAGCAAGAAAATTTTACTATGAAACCATTCAACATCAATCGCTTTTTCTGAAAATCCCTTTCAAATCTCCTAATCTGCTGTCGCTCAGGAAATTGCACTCAAAGAATTTTTAAAAACATTTGAGCAAACTCCTCAATACTCCTTCTCAAACTGCGGATGCACCCATAGAAACTCTTGTCGTTTATTCTGAACCCGCACCAGACCCAGCTTCGCATAGCTCGGATCCTTTTCCTTCAGCATTGTGTGAAGCTGTCGTAGGACTGCACCACGTGCCGTCATGCCCTTGACCGCAGGCAACCCCGGATCCTCCAATCCATCTGCATCTTCCAACGTTTTCTCGCCACCTTCCAGCACGGATTCCACGCACTTCTGGCCGAAATCCAATTGATTCTCCATCGCCTTATACGCCGTCTCATCCATCCCCAGCTTCAACTGCGCAGACGCCACTGGTAGTACCAAGCTTGTAACCGTAGCAATAGTCTTCAACACCGGCGCCGCCTTAACAAACCAATCGCGCGGAATCTCAAACTCATAAACGCCCAATGTCGTATCACCTTTAGTAGCCGCATTAAGAAACGGCAATGGCTGGCGGCTATGCTCGCACCAGAGTGTCAGTTGGAACTTTTGTGCCAGCCAGTTCGGACGATCTAAGAATCCCGCATCCACCGGTTGAAGACTAAATAATCGCGGCCCTTCCTTAGCCTCATCCAACAACGTCTGCATCAAACCTGAGTAAGCCGCCTCAACCTTGCCGATGAGCTCCTTGTTAGCAGCATCAAGATGATCAAAACGTCCAAGCACTCGCACCTGCTGTGCTGACAACTGCATACGGATGCTACCCAACGTCTGTAAAATGGTTGCGAGGTTCGCCACCAATTCATCCAACGGATTTGGGCGAGCTGCAGGGGCATTGCCCAGCAATTGTTCAACGCTCTGCCATTCGTTGCAGATCGGGCACGGCACCTCGGGACGTCCGCGTTTTTTATTCTCAAGCAGCTTCCCTACTTCAAATAGCCCCATGCATGGTTCACCTTTCGTCTTTGGGGCAAGACAAGGCACTGTAATTTCACAGCGCATACCTTTCCAAAAATCTTCGACCAACCATTTCGTCTCATAAGTAAGCGCACCAAGAAAACTAGGTGGATATGGTGAACGCACACTGATCTTCACATCCGTCCCGATGTGCTCAAGAAAAGCACGTCCTCCTGTGTCATCCTGCAGTACCAAGCCACGCTGCCAGTGCACGCTATCGCGGAAGTTCACCCTGCCCAGCGAGTATTTATGCAGGCGTACGATAAGCTGGTAGAAAAGCCCTTCTGCGGTCGCTGATTGATTATTCGACGTATCTACTATGCGACAGATTTGAACTTGCTGTTCATCGCCGGAGGTAAGACTCTCCGGCCAAACCTCCGCCAAATCATTCTCAGGACGCATATCAGGCACAAGTTGCGCAATTAGGCTTGTGCTATCGGCCTCCGTCCTCCCCCATTCCGCAATCCTGTAGGAAAGATCGAAACGCTCCATCAATCTCAGGAAGACTGGATGCAACGATGCTGGATAACGATTTTCCTCAGACCTGTCGGGATCATGCCAGAGCATTCCTAGCCGTTCGAACTTCACTAGCCCGTGGCCCTCTTCCCTAGTATGCTTGTCGTCAAGCACCAAGCTGATAGCCGTTGCCAGCCAGTCTGGTTTCAATACCACAATATCTTTCAATAATGGGTCATGCTCGTAGTAAATGAGGTCACCTACGCGATGGCAAATGCGAAGGAGTAACCGTGCGTCTTCCTCTTCTATTTTGTGCTCTTTGCAAATGGCAAAGACCTTTTCCAGCGCGAGGTAAGCATCATCGCTGCTTCGTAACTTCTCACGAACTTCCTGCCAGTGTTTAGGGTAAGGGCGTCCAACTTCAGGCAGCGAGGTCGCTACGCTTGCAATGGCTTTCTTCAAGTCTGAAATGCCATCACCACTCTTGCTGTCTACATGAAAGAAATTAACTATCGTATCTTTGCCAAAGATATCCCAGAGTTCTTGTCGATTGATATCTGGCTGACGTTTCTTAGGGCCGCCATGAGTGGCGACAACGAGGATTTTGGCATCCGGTTCACGATGCTTCACAAGTTTGATCCAATCTCTTACGAATCCCTGTGATGATCCTTCACGCGGTTTCCATGCCACCAAATAGACTGCCGGGGCGCTGAAGAAGAGTTGGTGCGTGGGGCGATAGACCCGCTGCCCACCAAAATCCCACCCGTTGAGCGTAATTTGAATGCCGGTGGCTGGATTAATCACCATCACTGGCTTGATCTCAATACCATGCGTGGTAGGGCGATCTTCTTCCCAAGGATCGTCACGCAATGCGCATAGCAAACAGCTCTTTCCCACTTCACCTTCACCAACGAGAATCAGCTTGGCTTCGTTGAGAAATACCTGTGACTGAGCCTTAGCACTCAGGTAACGTCTGACAGCGTTTAAACCCTCCTTATGGGCCGCGGCGAGCTCTGGATTGAGCGGGTTTTTAACGAGCCAGAGATTTTCTAATTCTTCTAGCTTCAGTAATGTGGCTGGCAAGTCAGTTAACTTATTTCCGCCTTCATCTTCAGAACCAAGCTCTAAGTGGTTAAGACATGTTAACTCGCCGATGCTGTCGGGAAGCTGTGTGAGTTCGTTTCCATCTAGGTAAAGTCTTTCGAGCTTGCTCAGTTTTCCAATCTCATCAGGCAAATTTGATAGCCTATTCTTAAAAAGACGGAGCGTCTTTAAGTTTACGAGTAGGCCAATGTCTTTCGAAAGAGAAGTCAGTCTATTTCCTTGGAGACTCAGATCACTAAGCTCCGTCAATTTCCAAACCCAATCTGGAATCTCAGAAAGCCGGAGATAAGACAAAGATAGAATGTTCAGCTTCAGAAGATGGCTTAGCGATTCCGGCAGAGCCGCCAATTCATTGCTGGAAAGGCCGAGGTCCTGCAGTTGGGTAAGCTCGCCCAAACACTCCGGCACCACTATCAGTCCATTACGGGAAAGGTCCAGAGCCTGCAGCTGTTTGAGCTGACTCAGACACTCCGGCACTACGGTCAGTTGGTTGCCAGCGACGTCCAGCGACTGCAACTGTGCAAGCTGACTTATCCATTCTGGTATCGACTTAAGTTTGTTGTCGGAAACATTTAACGATTGCAACTGCGTGAGCTGCCCTAGCGTCTCAGGCAGAGTTATCAGCTCGTTGTTGCGAAGTTCGAGCGACTTTAGTTGATCAAATTGGCCTAGGTATGGCGGCAGCATCCTTAGCCCATTGTCGCTTAGGTTCAATGACTGCAACTGCGTAAGATGGCCCAGCGACTCAGGCAGTCCAGATAGTTGATTGCCAGAAAGGTCCAGTGACCGTAACTGCGTAAGATGGCCAAGCCACTCTGGCAACGCGGCCAACTGGTTGTTAGAGAGGTCCAGTGAACTCAGATGTGTAAGCTGGCCAAGCGCTTCCGGCAGTTCGGTGAGTTTCGGCGTTTTCACACTCCATCTCCCTATGCCAAAACTAAGTTTTTCCGCTTTCGTCCGACGCGCTTTTTCTATCAACCGTTCCGCTCTACGATAAGCTTCATCTTGCGCCATATAAAATTATAATTAAGTGTTTTGCTGCCTGATTCAAAAACTTCACAGGTAAATGCGCCCTCACTCATGCTGGCTGAAGCCGAATACTACGCAATTCAGAGCCTCTCGCAAGTCGCAGCTTAGCTATTTATACTCCTCCAAAGAAACTGGCCAAAAGCGAGTAGCGGTGTCTCTCATGCATCGAGCTTTGGAGCCGACATGCTTGTTTGACTCTCACTCTTCTTGCTGCTCGCTAAAAAGGGAACAAAGCATCTCCGCTCTGTTCCCTCTGTTTTCTCCTGTTAGGAAAAATCCCTTACCCCACAAACAACGGCTTCAAATGCCGCTCATACAGATTCGTCGTCACATTGCGTGACACGGATTCCTCGAACTTCACCAAGGCGTTCAGATACCGGTCACCCATCTTCGCGGCGACCTTGAAGCCCACGTGCAGCAACTGGCGCAGATGCACATTGTAGCCCGGGTTCTTCTGGTCGTGGCGCAACGCGGAGACGTATTGCTCGGAGGTCCAGACATTCACCGTCCCGGTAGAAAAAAGATTTTTGAGGGAACCATGGGTATAAAAAACAGGGGGCGGAGATGGGTTCTGGTTTAAACATCTCTGGTTGAGCAGGTTGCGTTTTTGAAATGTTTTTAAAATTATGAAGGAGTGGGACAGCGGTTGTCCTAGTGGGTGTATTAGAATAGAGGCATGAAAATAGGAGGGGAGACATGAGAAAACATCGAAACTGCTCGCGCTGGCTGGCAACACTTCTTGCAAGTCCGGTGAAGACGGAATCGGGGACTACTTTTGATGCATCACCCGAAAGTGGTAGTGGAGATTCCCACCACTGCGTTCGTGACCGGAGTAGGATTGGGCTTATGCTCAATCGTATCAGCACCGCAGTTTGGGTTTTGGCAGGGTCGTGTCTTGCCAAAATGGTGAGGTTCGGTCTTGCGGGGTGTGATAGAGAGTTTAAGATTTTTGCGAATACCCAGAATACCATGAAGCGAAACGCTTTTACCCGGATATTAGGCGTAGGTCTGGCCGGTCTGGCCATCTCTACTACGCAGGCGGCGTATCACGAGATCGTCATCAAGGATAAGCCGGTGGCGTATTGGCGGCTGAATGATACGAAGGCGGACAGCATCAAGAATCATGCGCCGGGTGAGAATGCGGCGCTGCTAGATGGTTCCACCACGGGCAAGGTGGCGCTGAAGCAAAGCGGTCCGGCGACGGAGAACTTTCCGGAGTTCGAACCGGATAGCGCGTCTGCGGCGTTCACGGGCAAGGGTGATTATGTGCGGATCAAAGATCCTGGGGCGAATAGTCCATTGGATTTCAAGCTGGGCGAGTCCATCACGATCGAGGCGTGGGTGTTCCTGAACAAGATCGGTGACGGGCAACAGGTTTATGTAGTCGGAAAAGGCCGCACGGGGGCGAAAGGGATGGCGGCGGATAATCAGAACTGGGCATTGCGTCTGCGGGGCGAGGATGGTGAAGCTTGCGTGAGTTTTCTTTTCCGTGATGAACGCAGTGGCAAGCAGAAGCCGGCGACGTCCGATGAGTTCTGGCATCGCTGGTCGGCGACGAAGGGTTTCATTCCGGGCGCGGGTTGGCAGCATGTGGCCATCACGTACACGTTTGGCAAAGGGGACAGCATCAAAGGTTATCTGAACGGCGTGGAGGTGAAAGGCAAGTGGGATATGGGCGGCAAGACGGATCTCGGCCCGGTGGTGGATGATGACGAAGTGTGGATCGGTTCCTCGATGGGCGGTAGCGCAGGAAATTCTTTCAATGGCTTGATCAATGAGGTGGCGTTGCATCGGCGCGCTCTGTCCGCCAGCGATCTGAAGAACCGTTATCGCTTTATCCCGCCCAGCCCGAAGATCGATGTGGCGACATTGTCGAAAGACGCGGTGCGCGTGGAGATCGTGGAAGACATTCCGACGGCGGCGAATTGGAATTTCACGCCGGGTAAGCCGGTGGAGAGCTTCACGATCCCGGCGTTTGGTTTGACCGAGGTGCCGAAGAAATATTCGGAGCGCGGAGTGGTGCTGGATCGTTCACCGGCGTTCATGGTGCGCGCGGCTTCCTACGTCACCTTGCCTGCGGGTGAGCATAAGATCTTGATGCGCTCGCTACGCACGTCGCGCCTGTTCTGGGATGGCGAATTGCTCGGCATCGCCAAAGCCGTGGCGGGCAATTCGGGCGGCCATGGCGAGGTAGCGCCGTTTCCGGAGAATCTGCCGGTGGGCCTGCGCTTCCTGCGGAATGGTCATACGGAGATGGAGTTCACAGTGAAGAGTGATGGCAAGCCGCACGTGATCGTGGCAGAAGCTTATGTGGGCGGCAAAGGGCTGAAGCCGGATATCGGCGAGTTCACGTTGAGTGTTTCCACGAAGGGGAGTTTGTATCGCCTGCTGGCGCCGAAGGTGAACGTGCCGCATACGGATGAAGGGTTTTTGGTGTATGCCGCAGAGCAACGGGCGCAGTTCGACAAGCTGGAGCGTCAGCGGCGCACGGAGAGTTTGGTGGAGGAGAACAAGTATTGGGCCAAGCGCCATGACTTCGCCCGCAAGGTGATGGCGAATTTGCCTGCGCCAGAGGTGCCGAAGACATCGGGTGCGGCGGTCCAAAATGACGTGGATCGGTTCATCAATGCGCGGTTGGAAGCCAAGAATGTGAAGCCCGCGGCGTTGGTGGATGACTGGACGTTCCTGCGCCGTCTCTCGATCGATACGACGGGCGTGGTGCCATCGCCCGAGCAGATCAAAGAGTTTTTCAACGACAAGTCGAAGGATCGTCGGGCAAAGGCGATCGAGCGTTTTATCAACCACCCGAGCTGGGCGGATAATTGGGTGCCGTACTGGCAGGATGTGCTGGCGGAGAATCCGGCGATCCTGAAGCCGACCTTGAACAACTCGGGGCCGTTCCGCTTCTGGATCCATGAGTCCTTTGCGGATAACAAGCCGATCGACCGCTTCGCCACGGAACTGATCTCCATGGAGGGCAGTGTTTATCGTGGCGGGCCGGGCGGTTTCAGCCTGGCGACGGAGAATGATGTGCCGATGGCGGATCGCGCCCAGATCGTTTCGCAAGCGTTCCTCGGCATGAACCTCGCGTGTGCGCGTTGCCATGATGCGCCGTATCATGACTTTAAGCAGGCGGAGTTGTTCAGCCTGGCGGCGATGCTTAAGCAAGGGCCGCAAGAGGTGCCGAAGAGCAGTTCGATCCCGCCGAATGCGAATATCAAGGTGGGCCGGTTGGTGAACGTGACATTGCATCCCGGCGAGAAGGTGAATCCTGCGTGGCCCTTCGCGAAGAAGGCCATGCATGATGAACTGGCCGTCGAAACCTTGCGCGAGAATCCGACCACGCGTGAGCAACTGGCCGCTTACATCACGGACCCGCGCAATGAGCGTTTCGCCAAGGTGATCGCGAACCGCGTGTGGAAGCGGTATTTCGGCTACGCCATCGTGGAGCCGGTGGATGATTGGGAAACGGCGAAGGCGTCGCATCCGGAAATGCTGAGCTGGTTGGGACGTGAATTGACGGTGAACAATTACGATCTGAAACATCTCGCGCGGGTGATCTTCAATTCGCACGCTTACCAACGCGCCATCGTGCATCAGGACGGGGATCTGACGGATCCGAAGGTGCGCGATTTCGCCGGACAATATCGGCGTCGCATGTCGGCAGAACAGATCGTGGATTCGATGTATTCCGCGACCGGCAAGCATTTCGATTCCGAGTTGCTGACGCTGGATAATGATTCGCGGCAGGCGGCCAAGGATTTCTTGAACTTGGGTGTGCCGCGCCGTGCGTGGGAATTCACCTCGCTCTCGAATGATCGCGACCGGCCCGCGCTGGCGATGCCGAAGACGCAGGAGATCATCAACACGCTGGCGATGTTCGGCTGGCGGGAGTCGCGGCAGAGTGCGTTGAGTGCGCGGGATGATTCACCGAACGTGCTGCAACCGGCAGCGCTCGCGAATGGGGAGATGGGCAATGGCCGTATCGCGCGGTTGTGCGATGGATGCGATCTGACGGAATTGTGCGTGACCCAACAGCCATTGGATACGTTGGTGAAGCAATTGTTCCAGCGCTTGCTGACGCGCGAACCATCGAGCGAAGAACTGGCGACGTTCACGGAATATTTGAAGGCAGGTTACGAGCAACGCGTGCTGGCGGCTCCGGCGAAGAGCTTGAAGAAGGAGTATGACCCGAGTCTGTTGCTGAGCTGGTCGAACCATCTCAACGCCAAGGCGACGGAGATCAAGCTGGCGCTGGAGGAGAAAGCGCGTCGCGGTGATGAGCCGACGCCGCGTCTGCAAGCGGCTTGGCGCGAACGCGCCGAGGACATGGTGTGGGCGCTGGTGAACACGCCGGAGTTTGTGTTTGTGCCGTAAGAAATCATTGTTGGAAACGCTGATGGCAGGCTAGATTGAGCATATGGAAACAAAGGCCAAAGCGATAGTCATGGATCTGGTCAACCGGTTGCCGGATGACATCAGCCTGCATGAGATAGCCCGTGAGATAGAGTTCATCGCTGGGGTCCGTGAAGGATTGGCAGAATTGGATCGAGGCGAGGGTGTGCCGATTGAAGAAGTCGAGAAGCAGTTGGACACATGGATTACAAAGTAATTCTCGCTCCACGGGCTGTGCGTGATTTGCAGCAAATCATCCGATATATCGCCTGCGATAATCCTGAGCGGGCAAGGACATTCGGGCGAGAGTTGATAGCTAAGACAAAGCAGTTGGCACAGTTTCCGGAGATGGGGCGAGTGGTGCCAGAGTTTGATGACCTTAATCTGCGTGAATTGATAAGAAGTCCGTATCGGATAGTTTACCGGGTAAATAATGAGCGACAGCAGATTGAAGTGGCGCGTTTCTGGCATGGAGCCAGAGGCACACCGGAGATGAATGGATAAGTGGTTGCTTGGTTTAAATATTTTTGAATCGAAAGACATGCAAGCTATGAATCGTCGTCAGTTTATTCAACGCGCAGGCACGGCCGGTCTGGCTGTGGCGGGTGCGAGTGCTTTTGGTTCCAATCTTTTTGCGGCGGAGACCGCGAAGAAGACGTATCCCAAGGGCAAAGCGGAGCATTGCATCATGATCTGGCTGGGCGGTGGTCCGGCGCAAATGGATACGTGGGATCCGAAGCGCCTCGGTGATCCGGAAAAAAAGATCGCGGGCTCGGCTTACGCGGGCATTAACACCGCAGTGAAGGATGTGCAGATCTGCGAGCACTTCAAGCAGACGGCCAATATCCTCGACCGCTTCTGCCTCTTGCGCACGGTGAATCACGGCATTATCGATGAGCACGCGGCGGCGACGAATTTCATGCACACAGGGCGCAAGCCCACGGGCACGATCACGTATCCGTCCATCGGTTCACTGGTGGCGCATCAACGTGGCGCTGTCTCTGAGAACATCCCGCCGTATGTGGTGATCGGCTATCCGAGCATCATGCGCGGACCGGGCTTCCTCGGGGCGAAGCATGGTTACGTGTATCTCACGGACACGGAAGCGGGTCCGAATGGTCTGACGCGGCCGAGCTATGTCTCGACTTCGCGACAGGCGGAGCGTGAGGAATTGCTGGCGAAGTTGCGCAAAGGTTACGTGGCGAAGAATGCGGGCGACAAGGCGGTGGTGAACTACGATGAAGCGCAGGGCACGAGCTTCGGTCTGGCGAATGGTGATTTCATGGACGCGTTCAAGCTGTCCTCCGAGCCGTCCACCTTGCGGCAGACGTATGGTGAGGAGTTCGGCCAACGCTGCTTGCTTTCACGGCGATTGATCCAGCGCGGCGTGCGATTTATCGAGGTGTCGTTCAACCTGAACTTCATCAACGGTACGGGCTGGGATACGCACAACGACGGCCAGAAGAATCAGCACATTCTCATCCAGCAACTCGATCAGGCGCTGGCGACGATGGTGTTGGATCTGGAGAAGAACAAGCTGCTGGACAAGACGCTTATCGTGGTGGCGGGTGAGTTCGGGCGTCCAGCGGAGTTCGATGGCGGCGGCGGACGCGGGCATTGGTCCAAGGCGTTCAGCGTAGCACTCGCAGGTGGTGGATTGAAGACCGGTTGTGCGATCGGTGAAACGGATGAGTTGGCCAAGCAGATCGTATCACGGCCCATCTCAGTGCCGGACCTGCATGCGACGGTGCATTGCGCGCTCGGCATCAATCCAGCGCGGAATTTGCATGATGGCGATCGCCCGGTGCCGATCACGGACATGGGTGAGCCGGTGCGGGAAATCTTCTCGTAAAAGCGAAGAACTAGTTTCAAAGCTCCGAGCTCATAAAGAGTCTCGGAGCTTTTGCTTTTGTCGTGAGCGGATTTGCGTTAGTGCTGGATGCGAACGATATGAGTGACCCGGAAGCCGACGAGTTGTTTGCCAAGCTTTTGCCGAAAGCGGAAGAGGGCGATGCTGATGCGCAGTATGAACTGGCGTGGCGTCAGGCATTGGGCAGCGTGTTGCCACTCAATGACGAGCAGGCGGTGGGTTGGTTGGTGCGCGCAGCGGAGAATGGTCATGCGCTGGCGCAGAACAATCTTGGCGCGCGCTATTATGCAGGGGATGGTGTGGAGAAGAATTTCATCGAGGCATTCCACTGGTTCTATGCCGCTTACCAGCAAGGTGACCGGAAGGCGGGCAAGAATCTGAACTCGCTCATCGGCGAGTTATCCGATGAAGACTTGGCCAAGGCCAAGGCGCGAGCAGGGCTTACTTGAGAAAATTGATAGTGAACGGATAGCGGTAATGCTTCCCGTCATTCGCTTGCAGAGCGGCGACGATCGTTAGCACGACTTCTACTAGCGCCAGGATGGCAGCTATTCCTCCTACGGGAATCAGGCCCAGGAAAAGTGGTGGAAACAGAAACGAGAGCAGTAGCATCGGCAAGGCGATGACCAGTCCCAAGATGAGTATGTAGAGGGCCATGGAGATGTGGAAATTCAGCGCGGCTTTGCCGTGCTCGTTCACGCCGGCGATGTCGTGTCGTTTCCACAGCCAGATCACCAGCGGACCCACGATGTTGCCCAATGGGGCGATCGGTATGAATACCGCCAGCGCCGCCAGATGGCAGAACATCCCCCACTGACGTTGTTCCTTTTCAGCTGCACTGGGCAGGGCGGAGATCTCAGTTTCCATGGATTCAACGTATATCACGTTTTTCGGATTCGCGTGAAGCGGTTTCGATTGCAACGCCGGACCAGTTTTGTAATGCCGAAGGGCAGGGCCGTTCAGAAGCATGGTTGGTTTTCTACATTCTTTTGGACGCCGGAATAAGGGCTTGCCTGCCTTTGGCTCATTGTTACAGTTTTGCCACAATTTGAATCGGTCTGAAAATCCACCATGTCGGTGGGTTTTCATTTTTGAAGCAACGGACAGCTAACGCGCCTTGTGAAAGTTTTCTGCGGCACATCCAACCGGCCACTCGCCCTCTCGATTTGCGAGTATATGGGCATTGAGCTCGGCAAATGCACGGTCGATGCCTTCCCCGACGGCGAGACCTTCGTGAAAATCGAAGAGAACGTGCGTGGCGAGGATATCTACGTGGTGCAATCCACCAGCCCGCCCACGAACCACCATCTGATGGAGATGTTCATCATGATGGACGCCCTCCGCCGCTCCAGCGCCCAGCGCATCACGGCGGTGATGCCGTTTTACGGTTATGCCCGGCAAGATCGCAAAGACCAGCCGCGCGTGCCCATCACAGCTAAGCTCGTGGCGAACCTCATCGTGGCTGCCGGTGCGAACCGCGTGCTGACCATGGACCTCCATGCGCAGCAGATCCAAGGCTTCTTCGACATCCCGGTGGACCATCTGTATGCGGCTCCGGTCATGTATGACTACCTGCGGCAGATGGACCTGCCTGACCTCGTCGTGGTGAGTCCGGACGTGGGCGGTATCAAGATGGCCCATGCCTACTCCCAAGTGCTCAACGCCGGTCTGGCCATCGTGGCCAAGCGCCGCAAGAGCGCGACGGAGATCGAGTCCATGACGGTCATCGGTGACATCCGTGGCAAGACGGTTCTCATGGTGGACGACCTGACGGAAACGGCGGGCACGCTCACCACGGCGGCGAAGCTGCTGAAGAAGAAAGGTGCCAAGCGTATCTACGCCTGCGTCTCACACGCGTTGCTGAACGATCTGGGCATCCAACGTCTGCGCGCCTCGGTGATCGATGAACTCATCACCACGGATACCGTTCTGCGCGGACCGATTGAAGGTGTGAAGGTGACTACGCTTTCTGTGGCGAGCCTCTTGGGTGAAGCCATCAAGCGCATCAATACCAACTCTTCCGTGACGACCTTGTTTGATTTCAAGGGTGGTCGGACGAGCTAGAGCGTAACAAAATATTAAAGGAACGGCGCATCTTTAACGGATGCGCCGTTCGTGTTTGTGTCTTGCGAAAAATAAAGAGTAACCGTATCGATTGGTTATGCCGAGAAGTACAAGGAAACATGCCAAGAGATGTCCTAAAGAGTATTCTCAGAATAGATTGACGTCTTTCTTTGCAAAGCTCGCTGCTTCTACTGAAGGATGTCCGAAAGTAAGTCTGAAAAGCATGATGACCAGCTTGAGGCAAAGCCGTGCGTGATGGGAATCAGTTCAGAAGTTGGGTTTCTGAATTGCCAACTCACACAAACAACTTCGTCGGATCTTCCGTCATCCCCAAGCTGCGACCGCCTTCGTAGACGTGATGCAGCGCGCCATCTTTCCATTTGCGCAGGCGATAGAGTGTGGCGAAGACGAAGTCTGGAGCGGCACCGCCTTGGCCGCCGACTACTTCGCCGCCGCGACGCACGTTATCCATCATCCACGCAGGCAGGCTGAGGTGATACGGATTCCGTTTTACTTCGCCGACGTGGAAGGTGAGGGCGGTGATGAGATCACCCAATTCCACGGGTCCTAGTTCCACCGTCAGATTTGGCGTGGGCATCTGCCCCCAGAACTCGGTTTCTACCGAATGACAGGTGAAGTCGGCGGGCATGTGCTTCAACGCGTCGAGTACCAGAAAATGCGTGCCGATGTGCGCGCTGTTCCAGTCCAGTTCATGCGGGAAGAAGATGGCCTTGGGCTGGTGTTTCTTCAAGAGACCCACGATCACATGCACCATGCTGGTCCAGTAGGGCTGGTCCGTCTGGCGGCTCTTGAGCGTCACGCGTTCAAGGCCGCAAGGCCCGGTGGCTTCGAGTTCAAAGCCGATACAATCGCAGCACGCCTTCAGCTCGCGCCAGCGCTCGGCCTGCCGTTGCTTGTTGCTCCCTTGTGTCACCGCTATGTTGACGATCCGCCAGCCGGCCTGCCGCATCAGGCGCAGGGCCAGCCCGCCGATGATGACTTCATCATCCGGATGCGGGGCGAAGATCAGGGCGACGGGGGCATCCTTCGCGATCTCCGGCTTGGGGCAATCGGGAAAGCCACCGAGCGGCCAGGATTTGCCTTCACGCGCGAACCGCGCATACGTCTCAACGAACTGGTGATAAGGATTCATGCGTCAATGGAGCGCGGGTCTCCGACCCGCAGCAATGTTCGATTTAAAGGTGGCGTGAAATGTTCGGTAGCTGACGGAAAGTTTGAGCGTTGCTGCGACTCAGAGAGTTGCGCTCCACAAGTTACTTCGTGCCCTTCAGGTGTTTGTTCAGGAAGTTCACAGAATCGGTGATGAACTTCTGTACGTTTTCGGGTTTCTGAAAGCCGTGGCCTTCGCCTTCAAAGATGACGAGGGTGGATTCCACACCCGCTTTCTTCAGCGCATCATGGAAGCGTTGCGATTGATCCAGCGGCACGAGCGGATCGACGGTGCCATGGAAGTGCAGGAACGGTGCGGCGTTGGACGTCACTTGAAATAGCGGGGAGGCTTCCTTGTAGGTAGCCATATGCGTGCTCTTGGGCTTGGCGATGAGATTATCCACGAGGCCTTGCACCATGGGGCCAGCGGGAACGAGCTTGGTGAAATCGAGTGTTAGATCAGTTGGGCCGAAGATGTTGATGACGCACTGGACCTTGCTGGAATGTTTGGCGAGGGCTTTGTCGGAATTATCGCGAGTCTCGATGGTGCCGAGCAGGTTCACCAGGTGACCGCCTGCTGAGCCGCCGACGGCACCGATCTTGTTCGTATCGAGCTGATACTCGTCGGCCTTGGAGCGGATCCAGCGGATGGCGCGTTGCACGTCATCGATCTGGGCGGGCCAGCGTGTGCTGTTGTTCACGTCGTTCGTGCGCACGAGAGTGTAACCGACGCTAAAGGTCACATAGCCGGCCTTCGCCAAGCCACGTGCACCGCTATGGAAATCTTTTTTGTTACCACCAGTCCAGCCACCGCCGTGGACATAGACGACCACGGGCAGCTTACCTTTCTGATCTGCCGGACGGAAGACGTCAATGAGCAGTGGCTTGCCACCGTTCTCACCGTATTTCACATCGAGTTCTTCGCGTAGGAGCGGGTCGGCGCTGTGGACGTTGCCAGCGAAAGCGAGCAACAGGAGGCAGAGCAGGTGACGTAGCTTGGGCATAGGTTTACTTTAGCCGAGGTAGGCTGGCGGCGGCAACAGCTTGTCCGTGGCGTTTGTCTTTTTCGTTCGGGATGTGAAAGGCGATGCGTGGGGCGAGTTCTGGGAATTCCTTCTGCAAGACTTCCTTCGCGCCATTCAAGATGAGGTCGCCGCCTTTGCCGCTGGTCACACGGCCGAGGATGAGGACGTTCTCGAACACGTAGAAATCCGTGTAATGTGCGAGCGCGTAGCCGAGATAGGTGCCGATGGTCTGGTAGATCTTCGCAGCGCGTTCGTCACCGGCTTCCATGAACTTCTGCACGACTTTCAGTTTTTCAGGCAAGCCAAGTTTGGCATCGACTTCCAAGCCGGAAGCGGGGATGAGGCGACCCACGGCTTGTTGGGAGAAGTATTGCGCGCCCACACCGTAATCGCCCGACCATTCATCGCAGGCGGCGGCGGGATTGTAATCCACAGGGGCGAAAGCGAGTTCGCTGAGCCAGGTGGTGATGTTGCCCTCCGGCGTCACATAGCCGACGGCTTGGCTGGTGCCGAGCGCGATGCCGAGGACGGCATTCTTGTTCAACGACATGGAGCCAGCGAGCGCGGTCACTTCGCCGTCGTTCACGACATCGAAGGGGATCTTCCATTCCTTTTGCAGATCGAGGAAGAGGTCTTTCACGCGCGTGTTGAATTGCTCGGACGAAACACCGCGGAAGAGGGAGGCGACTTTCACGCGATTGTTCACATACACACCGGCGGAACTGCCGCCGATGGCATCGACGCGAGGCAGGTGCGCGGCGGCTTTCTTGAGCGTGTCTTGGATGCCATCGAGGTGATATTGCGGATCGGGTTGGTGATACGGGTCCCAGACGATCTCTTCACTGAAGACGACTTTGCCATCGATGACGGCGGCGACTTTGCGATCACTGCCGCCGAGGTCGAAGCCGATGCGGCAGCCATCGAGATGACGACCAAGCGGTTGCGTCTTGGCGTTTTGCGGCGGGATTTTATCGAGTGTCGTGGCGACGACGGTGAGCGGGTGATCGTAAACACGTTCCCCGATGAGATCGGAATCGAAGCGGCCCGTCGCAGTGTTCGTGAAGTGTGCTTGGAGTTGTTCCGCGAGCTTGGCCGGTCCGGCGAGATGCACGCGCCAGCCGCCCCAGGCCCAGAGCATGAACTTCACGAGGCGTTCGACGTAAACGAAATTACCGACAGCTTGCGGATGGTTCTTGGGAAAAATCTCAGTGTTGAAATGGAAGATGGAGCCGTCGGTCTGTTCGAGCGCGATGACGATCTTTTGCGCGTTGCCGGAGGCGGTGACGGCAGAGCGGTAGGCGCGATTGGCCAATACAGCGGGACGAAATTGCGGGTCGAGCACCGGTGTGATGGCCGGAGCGATGAGCGGGAGACCGTTATTCTGCATGGCCGGGATGATTGTGGTTTATTGGGCGGCGTCAAGAAAGCGTAACCACAGATGGACACAGATTAACACAGATGGGGAGAGGGGTAACCGCAGATGGGCGCAGATAAGCGCAGATAGGGAAGTGGATGGATGATGGTGGGGAATTGTTTTCGTTGGCCTCATTTGGTTCGCTACGCGAACAAGGAGGGCGGCAAGATAGCGCCGGTTTTCTTTGAGAGCACGGGTGGGTGCGTGTGCGTTCGAACTGCTGGCAGGATGCCAGCAGCACATTGCGGAGGGCTGTCTCACGTTATTTCTTCCTCTGCTCGGCCAGCCAGTGGAGGGCGGGGGAGGGGAGGCCTTCGTGGCCACCGTCAAAGATGGTCACGCGGACATTGGCGGATTCGCGACGGAAGAGGACTTTCTTTTCGCCGTGGAGCGGATCGTTCGGAATCGGGTCTTTGATGGAAGAGGGTACTTGGGATTTTTCGGTGAACCAGGTGATCTCTTCTTCGGTCAGCCGGTCTTTCGGTTCGGCGAGGAGATTGTAAGCGCGGAGCGTGTGGCTGATGGGGACGCTGCCGGTGTGGCCGTCTTTGATGCCGGCATTGATGGAGATTTTGAAATCTTTTGCTTTCGCTAAGTACGTTAGCGCGGAACGTTTCTTGGCTTCTGCACCGGCTTGGTTGTCTGGCTTGGGCACGCCGCCACAGGCCAATTCGATGTCCTTCGCGTATTTCTGTTTCTTGCGGCTGGATTCGTCGTGCCAGGCTTGGATGTCGGTGATGGGTACCCAAGCGGAAGCAGCGGCCCACAACTCTGGTGCACGACCGGCCATGAGCAAGGTCGCATAACCGCCACCGGAAGCGCCGACGAGGTAGATGCGGTTGGGATCGATGGACGTTTCCTTCCGCGCAAACTCAACGGCGCTCAAGATATCTTGTACGACGAGTTCGGAGCCGCAGGCTTGAGGGGTGTTATTTGGTCCGCGAAAGTTCGGATGAATGAAGGCCCAGCCGTTCGTGATGCACCATTCGGCGTAAGGGGCTTGCGAGGTTTGTTTGTAATCAGCGGACCAGCTATGCAAGGCGACGAGGAGTGGTTTCTTTTCTTTGCTATCAGGTGTGAAGAACATCGCGGGTTGATCGGTGTTGTCCGCTTTGCTGGGGTATTTGATCTCTTTCACCTGTGCGGGCCAGCGTTCGATGACTTTGCCGGGGGCTTCGCTCTTGGGGACAGGCGTGGCGGCGTGGGCGCTCAGGGCGAGCGTGGTGATCAGCAAGGCGAGCGGGAAATGCATGGGAAGAAGATAGGGGAAAAGAATGGTGTAGAGCAAGCGGGGGAGGCGTAGCAACGTGTTATGGTGAAGTTTCAAAAATGCTCAAGTCTCTCTTGCTTGTGGACCTTGCTGCGGCTCGGAGAGCCGCGCTCCGTTATTCTTCCCAGAAGCTGTTGAGCACGGAATGTTTGGCGGCTTTTTCGTGCTGGGTGATGGCTTGGGTGATGAAGTTTTTGCCGAGTTCGACGGCGATGGGGAGTTCGCAGCCGAGTGCGAGGTAGCCGGTGATGGCGGCGGAGTAGGTGCAGCCGGTGCCGTGGGTGGAGACGCCGCGCACGTAGGGCGCGGTGAGCATCAGTTCGTTTTCGTCGTCGTAAAAGATGTCGATGGCTTCACGGCTGTCTTTCAGATGACCGCCTTTGACGAGGGCAGCGCAGCCGTAGGTCTCAAAGATTTCCCGGGCGGCGGAACGGAGGTCTTCCACGTTGCTCAAGGGGCGGTTTACGAGGAGGGCGGCTTCATCCAGATTTGGCGTTACCAGTGTGGCGAGGGGGAGCAATTCTTCTTTCACCGCTTTGATAGCGGAGGATTTCAGCAGGCGTGCGCCGCTGGTGGAGACCATGACGGGGTCCACGATGAGCGGCGGCATTTTCGCCTGGGAGAAGAACTCGGTGATGATCTTGATGATGGGCGTGGAGAAGAGCATGCCGGTCTTCACGGTGGCGGGTTTCAGTTCGGCAAAAACGGCTTCGATCTGTTTCTGCACCATTGCTGGTGACGCTGCCTGAATGCCGGTGACGGCTTTCGGGTTTTGCGCAGTGAGGCAGGTGATGGCGCTGGTGCCGTGGGTGCCGAGGGCGGCGAAGGTTTTCAGATCCGCTTGGATGCCGGCGCCGCCACCGCTATCGGAACCGGCGATTGTGAGGGTGACGGGGAGAGTGGCGGCGGTGTGTTTCATCGTATTGGGAACAGGATGATGGAAGAGGGCGGGGGTGGTCAATCATGAGGGGAGAGTTATGCCCTTGTGCTACGACTCACCCCTCACCTCAGCCCTCTCCCCATTGAGGGGAGAGGGAGATGGTATGTTCGCTTGCACCTATCATATTTATGCCATCGGACATTTGGATGTTTAGGCGGCATAAATGCCGCGCTCCTTTGGCGAGATCGGTGATCGTTGTGGTTCTATGTTTCTGCATTTGGTTGACGATTGCTATGAGGAGCGGTTAAGGCTCGACGGAGTCTCGCCCTACCTTGGATAGGATTCGTTTTCGGGTTTGCAGTTTTGCTTGGGCGTGTAACGTAACGGCATGGCGATGGATAAAGAACAGGTGGCGGAGATTTTGCAGGAGATCGGTGTCCTGCTGGAATTGAAGGGTGAGAATCCGTTCAAGACGCGGGCGTATGTGAATGGTGCGCGCGCGTTGGAGAGCCTTGGCGAACCGTTGGAGAAGATGGTGGCAGAGGATCGCCTCAGTGAGATTAAAGGATTTGGCGAAGCCTTGCAGCAGAAGGTCACGGAATTGGTGACCACAGGCCGCCTGAAATATTACGAAGACCTGAAAGCGTCCATTCCGGCGGGCATGGTGGCATTGCTGGAGATCCAAGGGCTTGGCCCGAAGAAGGTGAAGGCGATGCATGATAAGCTGGGCATCGACTCGCTCGAATCTTTGGAAGCGGCGTGCAAGGCGGGAAAGGTGGCGGAGCTGGACGGCTTCGGTGAAAAGACGCAGGCGAAGATTCTCGAGGCGATCGATTTCCGGCGCAAATACGCCACGCGACATCGCTTGGTGGATGCGCTTTATGCAAGTGAGCCGATTCTTGATGCGTTGCGTGAACATCCGGATGTAATCCGTTGCAGCACGGCAGGGAGCTTGCGGCGTTTCAAGGAAGTCATTGGTGACATCGATTTCTTGGTGTCTTCGAAAAAGCCTTTGGATGTCATCGATTTCTTCACGAAGTTGCCGGGCGTCATCAATGTGCTGGCGAAGGGGGATACGAAATCCAGCGTGATCGTGGAGGGCGGCATTCAGGCGGATCTACGCGTGGTGAGTGATGCGGAGTATCCCTTCGCGCTCGCGTATTTCACGGGCAGCAAGGAGCACAATATTGTGATGCGCCAGCGTGCGATTCAACGCGGCTTGCGATTAAATGAATACGGACTGTTCCGTTCCAAGGAAGAAACGCGCGATCCGGCTTTACTCGTCGCTTGTCAGACGGAGGATGAGATTTTTAAGACGCTTGATCTGCCTTACATCGCGCCGGAGTTGCGTGAGGACCATGGTGAGTTTGCGGCAGGTGAGAAGAATGATTTGCCGCGTTTGCTCGAATGGTCCGATCTGAAAGGTTCGTTGCACAATCACTCCAATTGGAGTGATGGCCGCAACACCTTGGAGGACATCGCCAAATTCATGACGGAACTGGGCTGTAGTTACTGGGCGATCACGGATCACAGCAAAGCTTCATACCAAGCGAATGGCTTGGATGCGGAACGTTTGCGCAAGCAGTTGGTGGAGATCAAAGCCATCAATCAGAAGCTCGCGGACGAAGGCACGGATTTCCGCCTACTCACGGGTTCTGAAGTGGATGTGTTGAAGGAACGTTTGGACTTCGAGAACGACATGCTAGCGGAATTGGATGTGGTGGTGGCCAGTTTGCACGTGCCGGGCAGTGATGAGGCGGATAATACGAAGCGACTCATACGCGCGGCGGAGAATCCGTATGTGCACATGCTCGGTCACTTGACGGGGCGGTTGCTCTTGGAGCGTGAAGCTTACAAGGTGAACCAGCAAGCGGTGATCGATGCGTGTGCCGCGACGGGCACGTGGATCGAGCTGAATGCAAATCCCTATCGCTTCGATATGGACTGGCGCCTGTGGCAGTATGCGAAGTCCAAGGGAGTGAAGTGCGTGGTCAATTGCGATGCTCATCGCCATGAACACGCTGGATTTTTGAGGTTAGGCACGGGCATAGCCCGTAAGGGGTGGTTGACCAAAGAGGATGTGGTTAACACCTTGACCTTGAAAGGACTGTTGCAAGCTCTGCAAAAAAAGAGAAGTGGGGTTTGATGACGGCAGAAGATCAGGCCTAGTCAGCGGCAAGCATTAACCACTCTGACGTAAACATGCCTATCCCCGGCTCCAAACCAGCACCACTGCCGGCCAATGAAAAATAAGGTTTGGAGGCAGCGATGCAGCGAACATCGCAAAGACCTGGGCTGGATTTTGTGCTGCTGGATCATCAATTACCGGGCAGTGATGCGTGCGTGCAGTGGAGTCAGTTCAAAGATCTTGCTGCATGCCGTTGGGCGTATCCGGTTGCGCTGACGAACTCGCGTTTGGCAGCGGATGCTCCGATCAAGGCGGCGGTTTACAAACCGATCCGTCGTCAGCAGATGATGGAAGTGATCTTGAAGAGTTTGAGCAAGGCTTCATCGGAGACGTCAGCGGTGGCCAAGACGGGGGTGATTTTGCTGGCCGAGAGTCATCCGGGATCGATCCTGGTGGCGGATGATAATGTGGTGAATCTCAAGGTGGCGAGCTCGTTTCTGAAACGCATGGGTATGAGCCTGACACGGTGGTGAATGGTCGCGAGGTGCTCAATGCGTTGGCGGCAAAACATTACGATGTGGTTTTGCTGGATATCCAGATGCCGGAGTTGGACGGGTATCAGGTGGCAGTACTGGTGATCGCCAATATTTCCAGCGGTGAAAGGCCGAAGTTAATCGCACTAACGGCGAATGCGATGGAGTCGGACCGGCAGAAGTGTCTGGCGGCGGGATTGGATGATTATCTGCCGAAGCCGATCAAGGTGACGGACTTGGAGCGGGTGCTGAAGACTTACCTGACGGCGAAGCCCTAAAAAAGAAGTGGGCGAACGGCTAGGTAACACACAAAACCTTGCCGCCCGCCCGAGATCCATCGCAGGAGGAAACTGACGACAAATCTCACCCATAATAAAGCACAGGAGGGGGCAAAAATAAAGTCGGAGAGGGGTGGGCAAAGCCAGGAATGGATGAGGTTATTTGGTGAAAAAACGCTAGGTAAAACCCCGTATCTTTTGATTCAGCCTAAGCGGTCAAAAAAAGCCTGATGGCGGATTTTTACCTAAACGAGTGGAAAAATTTATCCATGACAGGAAGTTTATAAAAAAACGATACACGGGGCTATATTTTTTATAATATGTTTTCGCTCAAAGAGTTGTGTTTCGATTTTGACTGGTATTACCGAGGTGGAAAGAGTCGGAGTGAGATTTTTTTTGAGGCTCCCTAGGCCGAAATGCCTATTGGCAAAGGAGCTGCTTAACCAGTTCAGGCGGATCAGGGGTGCGTAACCTTTGGCCAAACGAAACGTCTAGGATGGACGTAATACGGTTGGCGGCTGATCGCCAGACGTACAATGATCAAAGAAGTGACTAGCATTTTAAAACGTGTGGCAGTGGTGTTGGGGCTGGTAGTGGCCTTTCTGGCCTTCATGAGTTTCCCGGCTTTTTCCAAGACGGACCGGGCAGTTGCCCAGACCGGTGAAGTCCGCGGCGCATTGAGTCCTTTTGAAGAAGACCTGTCGACATATTCTCCCCGTGAGGCAGCCGAATATTGGAATGACTGGGGGAATGAATACGGCCGCTCAGGGCCGATGACGAACATGTTCGTCTGTTTCCTGAACGCCGTCCGCATCATGCCGCATGAGCCGGCGTATCATCAGAACCTAGCCACAGGACTTTTCATGTATCGCAAGGATGCCAAAGAATTCTTTGGCGTGAATGAAGAACAGGTGTTCTCGATGGCGTTGCGTGAGTATCGCAAGGCGCGCATACTGGACCCGGAGAATTACGAGCTGGCCAAGGATCTGGCGATGGTCCATTACGGCATCAAGCCTTTCCGGGCGGAAGAGGCGCTCACGGAATGGAACCAAGTGCTGGTTTTGGCGCAAAAGAAACCGGACGCCAATCTGGATGAGATCTATGTGAACCTGGGACGGGTCAATTTTTTGGCGGCGCGTTATGCCGAGGCGCAAAAGTGGCTGTCAAAGGTGAAAGCACCCGAGTTTGAGGAGATGCGGAACGTGTTGTGGGCGCGCGTAACGGACAGTGCGCAGCTTCGCCATGATGTGGAAGTGAGCAACTGATCCGCGGAGGGACGTTCCGGCGGGCGGGAGGTATTGAAATCCCGTGGTGCCACTTGCGTCGGGCAGTTTTTTGTGGCAACCAAAGGCCGTCATGAATCGTATCTGGACGGTCGTCGTGTCTTCTTTGCTTTTGCTGCAAGGAGCATGCAAGCCATCGGCTCCTGCGCCGCAGGCGGAAACTGAAGCGGAGAAGCCGGTCGCACATTCTCCCGCGAATGTCACGGTGGCGGCACCCGCTGCTCCTCCCGCTTTGCTGTCCTGGCATTCGGCGGGGCTTAAATCAGTGGCAGAGGCAGAAGGTGGCAGCCGATTGAGAGAAGTCTTGGGCATGCCGCAAACCGCTGCGCTCAAGAGCAACACCCTCGTCAAACTTTCCCATAATCTTCCCGCCATCATTTTTTCTGAAGTCCTTGCGAGCAAGGCACAGGCGGACAAGCTCAAGCCCCTGCTTGATGACATCGCAACTTATGAGTCCAAGGTGGTCTGGGCCAGTGAAGCTCCGCTGCGCTGGCGCGTATCAGTGAAGATACCGGTGGAGCGGACCGGCATCTGGTCTGCGAACCTGCATGCCCTTTTGGCGAGCGGCCAGCCGGCAGAGACGGTTCCGCTCACGAACATCACCGATCAGTGGTTCACTGTCTCCTATACTCCGCAGGAAACATACAGTTATGGTTTGAAGGAAGGCTGGGTGACGGTGGAGCGATCGGAGAAGGATTATAAATGGGGCGCTTTTTCGGCCAGTCTGGCGAGCAATGTGTGGCTGGCAGTGGAGCTTCCAGCAAGGATACTGCCGTTAACAGGCACCTTGCTGGACACAAACAATCTGCCCTACTTGCGCCTGACCATGGAGGGCAAAGGCGAGAACCAGCTCAGCCGCCTGGACCTGAAATTTCTGAAAGATTTAAAGATTCCGCAGCAACCTTGGAATGTGCCCACCAATACGATCAAAGATCCGATCGTCAGTTTCACGGCCCTGCGCGGGGTGGGGGATATCTGGTCCCGGGTTGAAGCATTGAAACCTTTGGGACTGCCCAAACCGCCTGAGCAAATCTATGTCTGGGCTCAGACTGACCTGCCATTTCAGACTTTCGTAGCGGCATCCGTACCGGGCGCATCGAACTTGGTTCAAACGTCATTGAAGAGCTGGACCAATGAATTACAGAAAACGTATGGCAACCGGATCGCGGGCAGGTTTGCTTCCAAAACCAACGAGCTGAACTGGGCGGGGTTGATGGGATTGCTGCCTTTTCTGAAAGCGGCTCCGGAACCGACTGACGACTATCTGGTATTCGGTCTGGCCCCGATGGTGCCGAAGCCCCAAGACTTGCCGCGTGAATTGCTGATGCAGTTCATCCATCGCACGAACCTGGTTTATTACGATTGGGAAATCACAGAAGCGCGGCTGACACATTGGCTGCAATCCGCCTCTTTGCTTTACATGGCGGCCAACAGAGTGCCCATACACAATGGCGTGGCCCCCTATCAGTGGGCGGTGAATGTGGCCTCCAAATTGGGCAACACGGTGACGGAAGCGGAATTGGCGGCGGCGAATGAGATCAAAGTGTTCCGCAAATCTCCCGCTGGGATGTCGGGATTTGAAATCTATCTCTTTTTCCGCTGGCTGGACCAGAAGAGCTTTCCGCGGTGGGATGAGGAAGGCGCTCATCAACTGGGATTGCCTGAGCTGCCTGCATCCCCGGGTGGGCCTGGGGTGCCCAAGTAAAAGAAGTTATGTTGAAACTGGGAGTCAATATTGATCATGTGGCGACGGTGCGTGAGGCGCGGTATCGCGGACAGACGCGGGGTGAGCCTGATCCGGTGGTTTTGGCGCTGATCTGTGAGGAATCGGGAGCACATGGTATCACAGCGCATTTGCGGGAGGATCGGCGGCATATCCAGGATCGTGATGTGTGGCTGTTGCGGGAGCGGATCAAGACGCGGTTGAACCTGGAGATGGCGAACTCGCCGGAGATCGTGGAGATCGCGCTGAAGTTGAAACCGGAGATCGTTTGTCTCGTGCCTGAGCGGCGTCAGGAGGTGACGACGGAAGGTGGACTGGATGTGGTGGGGAATCTGGCGGCACTCACGGAGACGCGGAAGCGGATGAATGATGCGGGGATCGAGGTGAGCCTGTTCATCGCGCCGGACCCGCAGCAGATCGAGGCTTCGGCGAAGACAGGGACGCAGTTCATCGAATTGCACACCGGGAAGTTCGCGGATCATTTTGACCAGAAGGCGGCGCGGAATGTGGAGCTGGAAAGGTTGGTGGCGGGAGCTAAGCAGGCGCATGCGCTGGGCATCCAGGTGAATGCGGGGCATGGGTTGAATTATGTGAATCTGCCGGTGTTGCATGTGGTGCCGCATCTGGTGGAGTTGAACATCGGGCACAGCATCGTGAGCCGGGCGGTGACGACGGGGATGGCGCAGGCGGTGAAGGATATGCTGGAGTTGATGAAAGATTATAAGGGCTAGGTCGCTGTCGAGAAGGGGGCACCCCTCACCCCGGCCCTCTCCCCTCCGAGGGGCGAGGGAGATGTGGCGTTTACTCGCTTTCATCACCTGCAGGTAATTTGAGGATGTGTTCTTGGGCTGACGAGGGCGAGGTGTTGACGACATATGATTTTAGGCATTGGCATTGATTTGGTGGAGACGGCGCGGATTCAGGCGTCGATCGATCGCTTTGGGGATGCGTTCTTGGAGCGGTTCCTGTTGCCGGAGGAGATCGAGTTCTGCAAATCACACAAGTATCCACTTACGCACATCGCGGCGCGGTTCGCGGCGAAGGAGGCGGTGGCGAAGGCGTTTGGGACGGGTGTGGGTGAGGAGTTGGGCTGGCTGGATATCGAGATCGGTCGGAAGCCGACGGGAGAGCCGTTTCTGGTGTTACACAAGAAGGCGATCGAGTTGTTTCAAGCGCGTGGAGGGAAGGGGACGCATGTGTCGCTGACGCATACGGAGAATTATGCGGCGGCGGTGGTGGTGATTGAGGGGTAGGGGGATTTACGATTTACGAAGGACGATTTACGAATCGGTGGGCTCTTGATTGGGAAACATCGAACATCGAACTCCCAACGTCCAGCATCGAGAGGAAGCAGTTTTACTTAATCACCTTGTGTGAATTCATCGCCAAGAACTTGGTGAATTCGTTCAACACTGGTTTTAGCTCGATACCTTTTTCCACTGTTACGCGGGCGTTGAGGAGGTTGTTTTCACGATCCACCTTCGGGTCTACGTGGCCGATGATGCGGGTGCCGCTGAGGATGGGGAGGGCGTAGTAGCCGCGGACGCGTTTGGCGGGTGGGGTGTAAACTTCCCAGGTGTAGTCGAAATCCCAGAGGCGGCGGGTGATCTTGCGGTCGTAGATGATGGGGTCGAGCGGGGCGAGCAGGTGTGGGGTCGTTGGAGGCTCGGGGAGGTCGGCGGCGTTCTTCAATAATTCGGCGTCTTCGTTCAGGCAATAGACGGGGGCGTGGTCGGCCACTTTTACTTTGGTGATAAAGTCTTTGGCGAGTTGTGCGTGGGCGTTGTTCAAGGTCACGAGGCGGCGCTGGCGCAGGCGGACTTGGATGAGCCAGCGTTTGATCTCACGGGCGGTGGCGGGTTTGCTGGAGAGCACGGATTCAGGGAGAATGCGTTCGGGGAGATCGAAGACGCGGCGGAAGTTATCTCGGCGGGTGATGAGGAGGCGACCGTGGAAGAAGAGTTTATCGAGGGTGACTTTCGCCAAGGTGCCGGTGGTGCCCCAGCCGGTTTGGGAACTGCCGGAATCGAGGAAAGCGGAGGAACTGAGCGGGCCTTCGGTGCGGATGCGGTCGATGATCTTTCGAGCCATCTTCTTTTGATCGGCATCAAGGGCGCCGGAGTATCTGTCTGAAGTGCGGCGGGCTTTCATGCCGGGCAGGAGGTAGCGGTAGTCCTCCATTGGCAGGGCGACGAGGACGCCGACGTAGTGCTCGAAGAAGGCGCGGTCTTTTCGTTGGTATAGCGCCTTCAATAAATCATCGCGCTGATAGTTCTGTACGCGGTTGCGCAGGATGAGATCGTGCATCTTGCCGCAGACGTCGATGGGATCGATCTGGATGTAGCCGTGATGGCGGATGGCGTCATCGGTGGTGCGATGAGGGGCGTCGAGATGGAGGACGCGGCGGAGGAACTTGCGGCAGGCTTGGGGCGTGGTGGTGACGGTTTTCAAAATTCACAGCCCCGACAGGAGCCGGGGTGAAAATACGCGGAATACGTAAAAAGGGAAACAGGGAATGGGGTTAGACAGGATCAACAAGAGTTACAGGATGGAGATATGATGCGTGATACGTAATGCGTAACGGGGAAACAGCGAGGCCGGTGGCATCAGTGGGCCTATGTGGGGTAAAGTTGAACCGGAGACGGAGGGGCAGAGAGTTTGAACAGAAGGGCGCGAAGGCAGCGAAGGGGAGAAATATTTCAACGAATGGATGGGGTGTTCCGGTTTTTTGGAGCAATCAGGGAAGTTAACCGCGAACTACGCGAAATACACGAAAAGGGAAAACGGGGAGGGCGTGAAATGACGACTCGCGAATGAGCGTCACCAAATGCGGCCGGCTCGCCACAGGTCTTTGGGGAGCCAGGTGATCTGGTTGGTGTCGGTGGTGTTGACGGAGCCGGCCAGGACGCTTTGGCGTACAGAGGGTTCCAGGTCACGGAAAGATTTCGCACTCGCTCCGATCTGGGCGCCGAGGCGGTTGTTGTGGCGGTCCATCCGGTTGGAATCTTTGCCGCCAGATTCCATCAGAGCAGTCATCAGATAGACTGCCTGCTCATCCAAGGTGTAAGAAACGACTGCACTGGCGAGGGCGTGGCGGTAGGCATCGAGGGGGCCGTGTCGGCCACCTTCGAAGTCTGATCGGAAAACGTGGGTCCAGGTGTAACCAAGAACACATAAAGGGTAGATGCTCAGGAGGAGAGCCACGGCGGCCAGACGCCATAGTATCTTTCGCTTGTTCTTCATCGAGCGGGTTAGAGAATGTCAGGAACTGTTCGGGAGTAAAATCGCAAAACTTGTTGGCCGAGAGCAAGCGAGTGTGATTGTAAACGGGTCAGGGAAGCATGGTTGGCTACGGCGGACGTCGCGGACTGCCGGCTGGAATCCGGCAGCACGAGGCTCCGTGCTACGGCAAGCCGCAGGTGGGCTTGACAAGCAGCCAAGGAAAAATTGAAATTTGAGGGGTGAAAAGTTCGCTGAGGAGTTTTTGGGCCAAGAGCTATTACATGTTAATGGCAATGGCGGTTTTTCTATTGGCAGGAGCTTCATCCGGGATCGCGCAGACGTTGGATGCGCGGGTGCAGCGGAAGATGGAGGAGCTGGAAAAGAAGGGGGTGCCGACGACGCGGAAAGCCATCTGGGAAAAAGTTAAGGCCGTGCCCAAGGAGGATAATGCGGCACCGTTGCTGTTGGATGCCGCGATGAAGCTGGGGTTGCCGGGCAAGCCGGATGCGCGGTTGCCCTACATCGCCGGGGTGATCCCGCCAGATGTCACGCGTCCGCTATCGCTCACGGATCTAAGCATCGCGAGAGCGTGGCTGGCGCGAAGGGCGGCGGCGGTGCAGGCGTTGAGTGTGGCGCTGGGCAAGCCGGATTGTCTGTTCCTGAAACATGGAACCAGACTCGCCCGGACCGATGAAGAGTATCATTTCATGGACATGAGGCATCTGGCGCAGTTGCTGGCGCTGAAAAGTCATGTGCAGGCAGGGCAAGGGGATGTGAAGGGGGCGATCGATGCCATCGCGGACATCTTGAAGCTGAGTGATTTTCTCCGCCATGAACCGACGGTGGTGGCGTATCTGTCGCGCTTGGGTCTGGATGCGTATGCCGAGTCGGCGGCGGGGCAATTGATCGGCCGTCGAACGTTGAACGCAGAACAACTGGAGCGGCTGACAAAATTGTTTACCCGGGAGGCTTATACCGAGCAGCTAAAATTGGGGCTGGCGAGTGAGATCGTGATGAGCCGGGATTTGATGCTGCTGCCGCCGCAGCTTTTTTATGATTCGCTGTATCAGGGGAAATCAGTGGCCACCGGGGTGTTGCATACCACGCCACCCGAGGTGGTGAAGGCCGGGGAGGCGCTGTGGAAGGATGGGCGGATCCATCTGGATTCCGTGATGTTTCTGGAGCAGATGGGGGTGTTGATCGAGGCGGCGGAAAAGCCGGTGAAGCAAGGGAGGCAGATGGAGGCGGCTGTGGAAGTGAAATGCAAGGAGGCCGAGCAGAAGCAGTTCATCCAGACTTCCTCGTTTGTGCCGCCCTTGACGGGGTTGAGTCTCAAGCAGGGTGAGGCGCTGGCGCGGCGGCGGTTGTTGCTGACGGCGCTGGCGATCGAGCAAGAGCGTTTAAAGAATATGGGGCGGGTGCCGGAATCGCTTGAGGGTTTAGCGAAGGGGGAGGGGAAGGCGGTGGCGGAAGATCCTTTTGCGGAGGGGGCACTATTCCGTTATCGCAAGCTGGCGAAGGGGTATCAGTTGTACAGCGTGGCCGGTGATGGGGCCGATAATGGCGGGGTGAAGAAGTCGTCAGGAGCCGGAGCGGGGACGGCGTATGATATCGTGGTGAATATCGGGCGGTAGGATAGAATACGGTATGGCCCGCAAAACACGCGAAAACCGGTTGCACCGGTGGGCCAATGGGGGCGAAGGCGCAGGGAAATTTTTTCAACCGAATGGGAGGGGGAATTATGAGTTATGAATTATGAGGTATGAAAGGGGAGTTGAAAACCGGAAGGTAAAATGCGAGTTACGTGGATGGGGATTTTTGGATGTTGTTGAGTGGGAAATGGTTGGGATTTACGTGCGAATTTTAGCGAAAAGTGGTGGTTTTCTTGCGATGTTTGTGGGATTAATTCCAGTGCTGACAACTCGTTGTCGGTAAAGGCGGGTGAGACTGGAGGTTGGCGCTCGAATCGGAGTGGTAGGCAGCTTCTGGAGAATCCCAAAGTCATCAAGCATAGCGATACGCATTGTCGTGTAGTTGTGTCCTGCGTTGGTGGGGAGGTGACAGCCTTATGGAGCCATCATGGGATGATGGAGTGGGAAAGTTTTCAGTGTTCAGTTTTCAGCCGGTTGCACCGGAGGCCAGACTGGGAAACGAAAACAGCCCAACCAAAAGTCTCAGATAGTTAGGATCTGTGGGTGTATCGGGTGTTGGATCGGGGCTCGTAAGCTGGAGGGGGAACGGGACGTCGGTGGGTGTAGGATTATTTATGACCCACCGGGGAATCTCACAGTACTCACTGCGGAACCAGCCGAGTCAGGAACAGCGCCAGAGTCTGGCCTCCCTGTGAGGAGGAGCCATAGGCCAGATACAGCCGCAGGGGTCGGGTGGTTTCATTGCTCTTTGACATAATTTCCTAAAGGGAATGCTGAGGTTAGCGTCCGCGTGAGGGCGAAGTTCAAGATTTATCAAAAATCGAGGACGACGACGAGAACGAGGACGAGGACGAACGGCGTTGCCTTGTGGAGTGGCTGGCGAGGGTCGGATCCGGGAGGTGCAGACTGGTGGCTAGAGTGCCGCAGGACAGGATGCTATCGAGAAGAGGGAGCATCAAACGGACGAGATGGGAAGGCTGCTTCGGGGAATGTATGAATTATGAAGGATGAGGTATGAAAGGGGAGAAGTTGGGGAAACATCGAACTCTGAACATCGAAAGGGGGTTAGAGCCGACTTACGTCGGGCTGCTACAGTTGGAGAATGGGTTTACTCCAAGGCGGCGATGGCGGTGCGGAGTTTGCGCTCCAAGGTGTTCAAACGCTGTTGCGTGAGGAGCTTGCCGCCGCCGATCTCGGTGACGTAGAAGGAGTCGATGGCGGCGCCTTTCTCGGTGGTGATCTTGGAGAGGATGACATCCACCTTCAGGTCGCTCAGGGTCTGCGCGATGGTGTAGAGGAGGCCGACGCGGTCTTCCGTCTCGATATCAATGACGGTGCATTGCGCCGAGCTGTCGTTATCGAAGCTGATGATGATGGGCAGTTCTTCGCCTTCGAGCGGGAAGTAGAGCGGCTTCACTGCCTTCCTTTTTTTGATCAAGGCGTTGAGGTTGGTGGTGTCATCGTTCAGCACCTGAGCGAGATATTTCTCGAACAGCTCTTTGGATTCGCGCTCGGCTGGCTTGCCAGTCACGGCTTCGTTCACGAGCAAGGTGTCGATGATGATGCCATCGCCTCGGGAGAAGATCTGGGCGCTGAGAATGTTCAGGCCCGCAGCTGTGAGTGCGCCGGTGATCTTTGCGAAGAGGCCGGTGCGGTCCCAGGTGCAGACCTTCACGACGCTGTGGCTGCGGTCGGGCTCGTTATGCCAGTAGGTGACGGGCTCCAACGCACGGTTCTCTTCCGTGAGTTGCAAATGCATGAAGCGATGGGTGAGCGCGAGATCGGTCATCACATCGCGCGCCGTGTGCGTATGGAAATAGCGTGGTGGCAACGAATGGAAGTGCGCTTGCAATTCGTCTTCGTTGAAGCTGGAAGGAGCGAGTTTACGGACTTCCTTGGCGAGGTTCTCACGCAACTTCTCTTCCGCGCGAATAAAGTCAGGTCCACCGGCGATGAGGTTCATCGTATTGCGATGAAGCGTCCAGAGGAGCGAGTCCTTGAAGCTGTTCCAGATCTTGTCACTGGTGCCGAGTGAATCGGCGACGGTGTGAAGCGTGAGCATCACGAGGTTCTCAGGTGTCTCGATGAGCTTCGCGAAGCTCTGGATGACGGCGGGGTCATCGAGGTCGCGACGTTGCGAGATCTGCACCATGGTGAGGTGTTGCTCGACGATGAGGTGCAGCTTATCGACCGCCGCCGCGCTGAGTTTGAGGCGCTTGCCCATGCGGTTCACGAGGCGGGCACTGTCTTTCTCATGGTGACCGCTGTCATCGGCCTTGCCGGCGTCATGCAGGAGCAAGGCGAGGTAAAGGAGGTGCGGATGTTCCAGGCTGATGAACATCTCGGTGTAGGCGTTCAGCGGCGGGGTCTTCGCGCCCCAGATGTCATCGAGCTTCTGCAAGCACATGAGCGTGTGCTCATCGGCAGCGTATTGATGGAAGAACTCGTGTTGGACGAGGCAGGTGAGGCGGCCGAATTCCGGGATGTATTTTCCGAGGAAATCGACATTGTGCATCATCCGCAGAATGCGCGCGACGTCACCACGCTGGTCCATGATCTGGAGGAAGGTCTCGTGAACGTGGATATCCTCCAAGAAATAGCGGTTCACCAAGGAGAGTTCCTGACGGATGAGCTGGGCGAGATCGGGATGCAGCGAAAGACCGCGTTGCTGCGCGTAGAGGAACACGCGCATGAGTCGGCGCGGTTGCTCGCGGAAGACGCGGGCGTTCGCCGCCTCGATCTGGCCATCGAGGAAAATGAAACCATCTACCGGCGCGGGTTTGGCGGATTTGCGACTGCGCAAGATCTCGCGGAACGTCGGGAAGCGGCTGGCCACGGGCATCATCGCGAGACGTTGCTCCACGAGCTGGCTGATAAGGTAGATGTTGCGCGAGTGTTTGTAGAAATCGCGCATCAGGCCTTCGAGACGTTTGCGAGGGGAGCGATCGGTGTAGCCGAGATTGTGCGCGATAGCGGGCTGGATGCTCTTGGGCAGGGCATCGACGGGACGACCGGTGTGATAATGCAGGTCCGTGCGGACGCGCATCAGGTAGTCGTAAGCGGCCTCAAGCTGCTTCGCTTCCGCCGCGCTCAAAAGATCGCGCAGGCGCAGCTCCTCAGTGGTGCGGGCGCGAATCTTGAAATACGCCATCCACATGAGGTTCTGGTAATCGCGCAGGCCGCCGCAGCCGTTCTTGATGTTCGGCTCTTGCATACAAGCCGAGTTGCCGTACTTGGCGCGGCGATCTGATTGATCGGCCAGACGCGCAGCGATATATTCCTGCTCGTAGCCTTTGACGCACTTGGTCTCGACGACTTTCTGGAACCTGTCGAAGAGTTTGGCATCACCGGCGATAAAACGTGCTTCGATGAGCGAGGTCTTGGACTGCATGTCGCTGTTCGCGACTTTCACGCAATCATCCAGACTACGGACAGCGGGGCCGACCTTTAGGCCGATGTCGTAGAGTGTGTAGAGCAGGCCACCAGCGCCGGTGAGAGCCTCGAGCAGAGGATGCGGCTTGTTCCCGGACATCATGCGGCCATCATGCAGGAACATGATGTCGATATCGCTGTGCGGATTCAGTTCACCACGGCCATAACCGCCGATCGCCAAGAGCGCGAGCGGAGGAAGCTGGGGCAGATAGAAATTGCCGATCTTGACGACGGTGTCGAAGAGGTTGCGCAAGAGCGCATCCATGATGGCGGCGCGCGCCTGGCAGATCTCGCGCCCGCCACCACCGGCACGATGGAGGATGCGGAGGCGATGGGATTCGACCTTGAGGAAATTCTTGTAGCGGGCCAGTTCCTGTGCGGGTGTGCGCCCGGCAGGCAGCGGTAAACGCTGGCTGGCACTCGCATCAATCTTTTCCAACAAGGTCGGCACGCGGGGACAGTAGGGCGGAGGAGCGAAAGAGCAAAGAGGGAATTTGCCTTCGGCTTACCACTTCGCTCGCAAGTAAACGGAACCGAAAACATCCCGTTCCTGTTGCAAACGATACTCGTCCGAGCGCCAGACACCGGAAACACCGACTTCGAGGTACTTGGTGCTCATGACCGCGCCGAGACGTAAATCGGCTACGAACGGTTCGCGCTTCACACCGCCGGGAGTGCTGCGGAACATGTTGCCATCAATGAAGGTGTTGTGAGCTACCGCACGACCGGCAGCGCCACCGTAAACATAGAAGCCGAAGTGAGACTTGCGCGTAGGCGAGGGACCACCGGCGACGATGGAGAGCGAGTCCACCTGTTGGATGCCGAAATCATCCGGCAGATTCCAGCCGAGACGGACGGTGGCACCAAGTTGGGCAGCGGTGAGCGGATTGCCCGCGCTGAAGCCGACGTCCGGGATGAAGTCGGCAGTGGGGCCGTAACGAGGGCCAAAGCGATACAGCCAGAAACGCTGATAACGCAGTGCGATGGCCGGTTCGTTCTTGAGCTGGTGATGCCAGCCTTCCGGCAGGCCGAAGCCACGGACTTCATGCACCCAGATCTGTGCTTCTTTGGCCAGTGACCACGGGCCGACGACGCCCAGCAGCAAAGAGACGTTCTCCATCGTGGGAGTCTCGCCGCGAGTGGTTTCCCCGCGACGCTGGAAGTTCAGGCCGAAGTAGAGCCAGCCTGCATAAGGACGATCGTCCGGCTGAGAACCGGGGATCGAAATATCCCGCGGCGTAAACATGCTCTGGCCGATCTCGTAGCCGATGCGATAGGACTTGGGATCAAAGCCCCACGCCAAAGTGCCGCTACCGGAACGCTCCAGAAAATCTTCATCCTCGGCATTCTCTGCGATCCGTTTGTCACCCGTGAGGTAGCTGAGCCGGATGCCTTGGGTATAATGACGGTCGGAATCGAAGAAGAGATCGTTCTCTTCGATGATGGTGAAGCTGGGGCCTTGATCGTAGTTGCGGTCGAAATTATCACCGGCCTGGGTGTGGGCTGCGAACGCGAAGAGTGCGGCGGACAAAATGCCGGTGCGGATGAATCTCATAAGTTAAGTGGGGGGCAGTGCCTTCCTCACACAAGAGGGATAACACGCATTTCAATTCTTTTCCAGCGTCACATCACCGCCGATGATGCGCTCCAAATGACCGTATTGCGTGCGGAGGAGCAGGGCGCCATCGGCGTCGAGGGCCTCTGCGCGGCCTTTAAGGATGGTGGCGCCGAGAGTGATGCTCACCTGCTTGCCGACCGTGATACAGCGTTGCTCCCACTCATCCGCCACCGCTTCGAATTTCCCATGGCAGATGCGTTGGTAATCGTGTTCGAGCTCCTTGAGCAATCTCGCCGCAATTTGCGGGCGATCGAGTTTGCGGCCGCTCTCGATGCGGAGCGAAGTGGCGATCGCGTGAAGCTCGGACGGCAGATCTTGCTCTTCGAGATTCACGTCCAAGCCGATGCCGAGTGTCACATGCTTCACGTGGTCCATCTCGGCGCTCATCTCAGTGAGCACGCCAGCGACCTTGCGGCCTTTGATCCAAATGTCATTGGGCCATTTGATATCAGGCTGTAAACCAGTTTCCTTCTGGATGGCGCGAACCAAAGCTGTAGCGGCAATGACAGTGATCTGTGTCACAGCGGTAGGGCGCAACTTGGGCCGCAACAGCAACGAGAACCACAGTCCTTTGCCGGGAGGCGATATCCACTTGCGGCCCATGCGCCCGCGACCTTTCGTCTGGGATTCGGCGAAGACAGCCACGCCTTCATTCACTCCATCACGGGCGAACTTCTCCACGACATCGTTGGTGGATGTAGTTTCTTGGAACACTCGGATGTCACGCCCGATGATGCGATCGGCAGGCAGGCGGGAAATCAGATCATCCGCGTGGAGAACGTCAGGGACGGAAATTAGTTTATAACCATGATGGGGGCTGGCCTCGATCTCATAGCCGAGCTGGCGCATCTCCTCGATACGCGCCCACACTGCAGCGCGGCTGACGCCGAGAGAATTGGCCAGATCGGTGCCCGCCACGGAACCGTTTTTGGCGGCACGCAAGGCCGAGAGGATGCGCGCATCAAGCGACATGCCTCTTTAATGCCTGATAACCGAGGCCGGTGCCGAGACAAAATCGAGCGCCACATCCACGGAAATCGCCGAGTGGGTGAGGGCGCCTACAGAGATGAAGTCCACGCCGGTCTCCGCCACCGCACGAATAGTCTGCAAAGTGATGCCACCGCTGGCTTCGGTCTTGGCTCGGCCATCCACGAGGCGCAAAGCCTGCTTGATCACGTCCGGTCCCATGTTATCCAGCAAGATGATGTCAGCACCTGCTTCAACAGCTTCAGCGACATCTTCAAGTGTGTCCGCTTCCACTTCGACTTTGAGGTTGGGAAATTCTTCACGGCTGTTCTGCACGGCAGCCATGATGGCGCGATCGGTCTGCTGGCGAAGAGCAGCGAGATGGTTGTCCTTGATGAGTATCAAGTCGTATAGACCCACACGATGATTGGCTCCACCGCCGCAAGCTACAGCATATTTCTCCAGCTTGCGCCAGCCGGGTGTGGTTTTGCGCGTATCGAGGATCTTGGCCTTTGTGCCCGCGATCGCCTGAACATACTTGGCAGTTTGTGTGGCCACGCCGCTCAGGCGCTGGACGAAATTCAACGCCGTGCGTTCCGCAGTGAGGATATGCCGTGCTGGTCCCACGATGTGCAGCAGTTCCTCGCCAGCATTCACCTGACGACCATCTGTCACGCAGGAAACGACAGTGATGTTGGGATCGATCTCCGTGAAAACTCGCTGGGCAACGGTCAATCCGCAAACGGTCATCGGCTGGCGGGCGACCATCATGGCACGTGCTTCCAGTTCATGCGGGACGGTGGCGATGGAGGTGGCATCGCCGGGGCCGATGTCTTCTTCCAACGCCATGCGTAACAAAGGCAGGAAATCCTCTGGGAGCAGTTTCAGCATGAGCGGAGCATGGCCATGTTCACTCCGTTCACGGAAGCAAATTTTTAAGGTAGAAGCACAGGTGAAACACCCCCGTGGGAAGATTATCTGCCCTCATGGCCTCAAGCGGACTTCCGACCTCAAAAATTTATATAGAACTTGGTGGACACTTTTCAGCTTTCCGAAAATGCCGTTCTCCGTCACAACATGCGCCATGCATCTGAGACTGATACTGGCAGCACTGGCCCTGATGGCTGGCATGACGACTTTGCGTGCGGCGGAAGCGACAACCGCGACGACCAATAAGTTTAACCCCGCCCGGTTCGAGAAAGAGATTGTCGCCCTCGAGAATTCGGACAAGACAAACAAGCCGCCGAAAAATCCCATCGTTTTCGTCGGCAGTTCGAGCATCAAGAAGTGGACCACGCTGAAGCAGGATTTCCCGAAGCATAAGGTGATGAATCGCGGTTTCGGTGGCTCGGTCATCTCGGATTCCGTCGCGTTCGCCGATCGTATCGTGACGCCTTATAAGCCGAAGATGGTGGTGATGTATGCCGGTGATAACGACATCGGCGGCGGCAAAACACCTGAAATGGTCACGGCAGATTTCAAAGCCTTCACTGAAAAAGTCTGGGCGGCGGATAAGAAAACCAAGATCGCCTACATCGCCATTAAACCCAGCATCAAACGCTGGAACTTGGTGGAAAAAGTGAAAGAAGCGAACAGCCTGATCGAAACTTACTGCAAATCAGACAAACGCCTCGACTTCATCGACATATTTCCGGCGATGCTGGGCGCAGATGGCAAACCACGCCCGGAATATCTGGTGGCGGATGGCCTGCACATGACGCCCGAAGGCTATCAGGTGTGGACGGACATCGTGAAGAAGCACCTGCCTTGATCGGATTTATCCCATGAATGTTTTTGTAACGGGTGGCGCGGGTTACATCGGGTCCGCTTGTGTGGAAGAACTGCTGAACGCAGGCCACGCAGTGACGGTCTTTGACAATCTCACCGAGGGCCATCGCAAGGCGATTGATTCACGCGCGAGCTTCGTCCAAGGCTGCCTGAGCGATCGCGATCTGGTGCTTAGTAGCGTGAAGCAGGCGAAAGCGGAAGCGGTGATCCATTTCGCCGCACATGCCTTGGTGGGCGAGTCCATGACGAACCCCGCGAAGTACTTTCGCAACAACGTGGCGAATGGTTTGAACCTGCTTGAGGCGGCAAAAGAGAACGGTGTTCGCAAGTTCGTGTTCAGTTCCACCTGCGCCACATACGGTTTGCCTGAACGTGTGCCTATGGATGAGAGCACACCGCAGAAGCCAGTGAACCCTTACGGCGAATCCAAGCTGATGTTTGAGAAGATGCTGCTGTGGTATGAGCAGTTGCATGCCTTGGAATTCGTCGCCTTCCGTTATTTCAATGCGGCTGGTGCCACGGCGCGCTTTGGTGAAGATCACCGTATCGAGACGCATCTCATCCCGAACGTGCTAAAGGTGGCGCTCGGGCAGAAGGAACAGTGCGATATCTTCGGCACGGATTATCCCACGCCGGATGGTACTTGCATCCGGGATTACATCCACATCTTGGACTTGGCCCAGGCACACATCCTCGCCTTGCAACCGGGCAAGCGCGGTTTCTTCAATCTCGGCAATGGCGAGGGCTATTCCGTGCGCGAAGTCATCGATACCTGCCAACGGGTGAGCGGCAAATCAATCAAAGCCGTGGAAAAGCCACGTCGCCCCGGTGACCCGCCGCGCTTGGTGGCAGCCGCCACGAAAGCCAAGACCGAACTGGGCTGGAATCCGAAGTATCCCAAGCTGGAGCAAATTGTGGCCAGCGCCTGGCAATGGCATGTGCAACATCCTCAGGGATATGGGGATTGATGCGTAGCAATGCCCAATGACGAAGCCCGAATGACCAAAGAATTTCCAATGAAACAAGGTCATTTGGTCATTACTCATTCCTTCGACATTGGGATTTGGTCATTCGTCATTTTTTAAAGAAATATCCGTTGACTTGCCGGGGGGCATTAACTAGCTTCTCGGCTCCAATTTGGCGCGGGGGCGTAGCTCAACTGGTTAGAGCGCTGCCCTGTCACGGCAGAGGTTGCGGGTTCGAGTCCCGTCGCTCCCGCCATTTTTTGGAAACGGAAGACCCTAACTAAAAGTTAGGGTTTCGTCGTTTATAGAACCTGTGATTTCTCTGTGTTACTTAAAGTCTGTTGGAAACTTTGTAAGCAGAAAAATGTGAACAAGGACTGGCGTGAGCACCCTCGCCCCTCGGAGGGGAGAGGGCCGGGGTGAGGGGTGCCGGGATCGGTCTGGGAACTACGAAAGGCACAATCACTACACCTTCTTCAACCCCTCCATCGTCTTATTCCCCGTCGCGAACGAGTCCTGCTCCAATCCAAGGTGTTGTAGATACGACACGAAGAGATTGCACAACGGCGGCATGTTCTCCGGTTGATATGCCAGATGTTGCCCATGTTGGAAGCGTCCGCCAGCGGCGATGATCGGTAGATTCGTGTTATTGTGGCTGGAAGCGTTACCGAGGTTTGAGCCCAACACTATGGCCGTCTGGTCCAGCAAGGTGCGATCGCCTTCGCGGACATTCTCCAGCTTCTGCATGAACTCGCCGAAGACGCGCATCTCTTCCTTCTCGATGATGGCGAGCTTCTTGATCTTCTCCGGGTCCTTGCCGTGATGACTGAGATTGTGCCAGCCATCATCCACACCTTGCAACGAGACGACTTCATTTCCACCTGCACCACAGAAAGTGATGAGGCGCGTCGAATCCGTCTGGATCGCAAGAAAGATGAGATCGTAAAAGAGACGCATGCGACCGGTGAAGTCAGCGCGATCCTCGATATCCGTGGGCGGTTTCTGATCCACTTTCGGTTTTGGCAACTTGGCCCACTCCTCGGCTTTCACGAGCCGTTGCTCCAGTTCCCGCACGCTCGTAAAATACTGATCAAGCGTCTGCACATCCTCGCGTCCGAGATTGCGACTGATCTGCCCGCTCTGATCTTTCACCAAGTCCATGATGCTCTGGCCGTCTTTGATACGGCGCATCTGCGAAGCTTTCTCTTCTTTGGTGCCTTCGAGGAACAGGCGCGCGAACAGTTTGGAAGGCCGTGTCTCCGGTGGAATCCGCACCCCTGAACGCGTGTAAGACAATCCCGCACCATTCGCGGAGAGCACGATGGAGTTCACCCGCGTGAGATGCCCGATGCGCTCCGCCGCGTACTGATCCACCGAGATGGTGTTGCGGAAACTCGGCTGGCTCGGATGAGCGGCACCGGTCAAAAAGCTCTGCTCTGCCGAGTGACCACCATCAACATCTGGATGCGATAGTCCGGAGAGCACGCTGAACTTGTTACGCAATGGCTGAAGCGGCTCAAGGTAAGGCGTGACATCATAATCCTGTCCCGTCTTTTGCGGCACAAGGAAGGGCGTGTGAATGCCCAGTGGCGCGCAGATGGCCAGCATGCGGCGGATGTCCGGCGTGGTCGTGGCGCGAGCCGTGCGCGGCATCATGCTTTCCAACAACGGCAGGCCCATCGCGATGCCGGTGGTGCGGAGGAACGTGCGGCGGTTAATGCGGGGGATATTCATGACATCAAGGTTGTTGGAAAAGTTCGCTATCCACCACAGCGTGGATCATGGAGCGCAGACCGAGATTGTTCTTTTGGGCGGAGGCTACGACCGCATCCACCGCACTGCGATCTGCCGCAGTGATGGGGCGGCCAGTCGCATAGACGATTAGCTTCTCCGCAAGCGCTTGCGCCACGCGGTCTTTGTTCGTCAGCATTTGCTGGCGGAATTCAAGGTAGTTGGCAAAGGCGCGCCCATCGGCAAACTCACCATTCGCTTCCACCTTCGGTCCAAGCTTGTAACGCTGATCGCGCACTTTCTCACCGTCACCCACGGAACGATAGCGGTCACGATTGCCGCCGATGGGATCGAACACTTCCAGCGCGAAACCAGGCGGATCGATGCGCACATGGCAACGTGCACAGGACTCATCGGCACGATGCTTGTCCAGTTGCGCGCGGATGGTCGTGGCCCCGCGAATGTCCGGTTCCACCGCCGGCACGCCAGCAGGCGGAGGTGGAGCAGGTTGCCCCATGATCTTATTCAACACCCACACGCCACGAAGAATAGGTGAAGTTGTGGTTCCATTCGCCGTGACTTTCAGTACCGCCGCCTGCGCCATCACACCGCCACGCACGCTGTCTTTCGGCAAGGGCACGATACTGAAATTCTCATGGCTCTTCACACCGGGAATGCCGTAGTGCTTCGCCAGGCGCTCATTTAACACCGTGAAATCAGACGCGATGAAATTCACCACGCTCAGGTCATTCGTGAGAATGTGGCTGAAGAATCCACGAGACTCCGTGAGCATGGCTTCCTGCAGCAATGGTTCAAACTCGGGATACAGTTTCGCATCCGGTGTGGTGAATTCGATATCGCGCAGGTTCAGCCATTGGCCCGTGAAGTTCTCCACGAAACGCTGACGACGCGGGTCTTTCAGCATGCGTTCCACCTGCGCGTGGACAGTCTTGGAATTCTTGAGCTGGCCTTTCGCCGCGAGCTGCATGAGTTCCTCATCTGGCTGCGTGGACCAGAGGAAATAGGAGAGACGTGAGGCAATGGTGTAGTCATCCACCACGGCTTCACGATTCACCAATAGAAAGTAAGGCGAGCAAAGAATGGCAGAGACACCCGCCCGGACGGATTGCTCAAACGTGCGGCCTTCGCTCAAACGATCCAGCGTGAGCTTCACGAAGGAATCAATCAACGCCTTATCCACTGGACGACGAAAAGCACGTGGAGCGAAATCGCGGATGATCCGCTCAGCATCCACAGCCGGTTGAGAAGATTCCACCGTGCTCTTCTTCATACCTTTGCGATGACGCATGTAGAAAGGCGCGCCTTCCACCATCTTCATGGTTGAGCTGTCGCCGAAGAGGCGGCGTTGCGCAGGTGAAGGGAAGTCCTGGTCGAGCGGCCCATACGTCTCCGCCCACATCAAGCCGATACCGGGCCTTGCCTCATGCTTGTCCCGATACGTGATATGCTCGGGGTAGATGCGCGGCACGATGTGCAACGCGTCATTCTCCATCATGTGCGTGGTGAACTCGATGATGCGCGGATTTGTCGGAGTGCCCGTGATGTCAAAGACCCCCATCGGCCGTAGCTTGCCCGTGCCGAACAAGGGGCCGACATAAACCGCCACAGCCAAAGTGCGTTCACCCGGTTCATGCGGCCACGCAGCAATTCGGCAACGATAGATACCTTCCTCGATCGGATGCGCAGAATCCAATCGCGCTGGCGGCCAGCCGGGAGCGAACTTTACGAAGGAATTCTCCACTTCGATTGTGCCGCCTTTCTTCTTATCCACGGAATCGATGTTGTCCTTATTCTCCATCATCACCGCACGCCGTTCAGCAGCGGGCAGCGGCTTGATACGGCGGAAGACGGATTCGAAAGCAACATCCGCTGCTTCGAGATAACGCTCCATCAAGATGGGCGAAATGCTGAGGCCGTTCGCGACATTATCGAAGCCCTGCACACTCGCATCTTCCGGCAGAAGCTCGGCGAGCGGAGTATCAATGCCCAGAAGATCGTGAACTGTGTTCTCATACTCCACACGGTTCATGCGGCGTAGGGCGAGGGGACGCGCACCGGGCAGCTTGGCCAGTGAACCGCTAATGTTATGCACCACTTTCGTGACATCGCCAGCAGCAGGACGCGCTTCTTTCTTTGGCGGCATATCACCAGTATCAATCGCCGCCACCACCTTGCGCCAGACTTCGATGTTCTTCGCGGATGGTTGCTCGATGTTGTCGAGACGCAGATCGCCCTTCTGCTTGTCCGCACCATGACACTTCACACAATGCTGTTTGAAGAAAGTGGTGACCTGCGGATCGGTGCTCGCGGCGGAAACAGTTGTTTCAGCCAGCAATCCGAGAGCGACAAATAATGCTAGTGTGCGCGCAAACATGCGGTTGGTGCTATGCCTCAAGTTTGCAGAGCGCAGCGCGCTTGTCAGGGAGAATTTAGACCCTATTTTGCACAGCCCGCCGTTGACCAAGTGCTTTTTGCAGCGGTAATATTGAGCCATGCTTTCCGCAGGAACAGGTGTGCCTCGCAGTCTTAACAGGCTGATGAAAGGCGTCTTGTTGCCTGTGATCTTGCTGACGTGGACTCCAACATCAATCCTCTTCGCTGCCAGCAAGATAGATTATGCCACGCAGATAAAACCTATCCTCATGGAGCGTTGCTACGCCTGTCACGGGGTGCTGAAACAACAGGGCAAGCTGCGCACGGATACGGCACAGTTCTTGAAACAAGGCGGCAAGCATGGCGTCGGCTTTGTCATTGGCAAACCGAATACGAGTCATCTCATCGAACGCCTGACCGCCGAGGATGTGGAAGACCGGATGCCGCCGGAAGGTGAAGCGTTGAAGCCGGAGGAAATCGCTCTTTTCAAACAGTGGATTGCCCAAGGAGCTAAAGCGCCCGCCGGGGAGAAGCCGGAGGCAGATCCAAAAGATCATTGGGCCTTTAAGGCACCGGTGCGTCCTGCTGTGCCAAAAGTGAAAGCGCACGAATGGTCGCAAAACCCGATCGATTCGTTCATCGCAGCGGAACATCAAAAGCAAGGGCTCAAGCCGCAAGCGCTCGCGGAGAAATCACTCTGGCTGCGACGCGTGTATTTGGACCTGACCGGCCTGCCGCCGAGTTTGAAGGAGATGCAGGAGTTTGAAGCGGATAATTCACCGCAAGCATATGAGAAGGTGGTGGATCGTTTGTTGGCCTCACCGCAATACGGTGAGCGGTGGGGACGCCACTTCATGGACATCTGGCGTTACTCGGACTGGTATGGCTTGGGCGATCAGTTGCGCTACAGCCAAAAACATATCTGGCACTGGCGCGACTGGATCGTGGAATCGCTGAACAAGGACAAAGGCTACGATCGCATGGTGGTGGAGATGCTGGCGGGCGATGAGATTGCGCCGACGGATCGCGACACCTTGCGCGCAACAGGTTTTCTCGCCCGCAACTATTATCTCTTCAATCGCACCACGTGGCTGGATGAAGTGGTGGAGCACACGTCGAAGGCATTCCTCGGCCTCACGATGAATTGCGCCAAGTGCCACGATCACAAATACGATCCCGTTACGGCGAAGGACTATTATTCGTGGCGCGCCTTCTTCGAGCCCTACCACGTGCGCCTCGATGAATTGCCCGGTGAACCGAATCTGGAGAAGGACGGTCTGCCGCGTGCCTACGATGTGCATCTGGACCTGCCGACCTATCTGCATGTGCGCGGTGATGAAAAGCATCCGGATAAATCCAAGGAAATCACGCCAACGGTGCCTGTGATCTTCAAGCTGCGGGAACCTGCTATCAAAGCGGTGGCTCTGCCGGTGGAATCGCACAGCCCGGCGTTGCAGGAATACGTGTTCGAGAATCATCGGCAGATCGTGGAACAGCAGGTCACTTCGGCGAAGGCAGCACTGGAGAAGGCCCGGCAAGCGGTGGCTGATCTGGAGGAGAAAACCAAAACTAAGAAAGCCGAAAGCCCCGTCCCGAAGCGGGTCTTCACCGACGAGTTCCACGCTCTCAACTCGGAATCATGGGAAGAGAAGGGCGGCGCATGGAAACGCGATCAGACTGGTTTGAAACAGACACAGGTGGGTGCTGAACGGCATGTGCTGCAATTGCGTGAGCCGCATCCAAAAGATTTCTACGCCAAGGTGCGCTTCACCATCCAAGGCGGTGAAAAATGGAAGTCCGTAGGTTTCACCTTCGATGCCAGTGAGAAGCACGATGTGCTGGTGTATTTGAGTGCCTATGTCGGATCGAAGCTGCAGATAGCCATCACGGATGACGGCAAGACCGTGTATCCGCCGAACGGTTTTATCACTCGCGAAGTGAAGACCGGCACCTCGTATGATCTGGAGGCGTTCGTGCAAGGCGATCAACTCACGGTATTGGTGGATGGTGTAGATGCACTTTCCTTTACCCTGCCGAGTCGTCAACCCGGACATCTTCAGTTGGTCACCTTCGATGCCAGTGCGGAGTTCTTGAATTGTGAATTGTATGAGCTGCCAGCCGATTACGTGCGCCCCGGTGCTTCTGTGGAAGCCAAACTGGCTGATGCTCGGATTGAAGCGGACACGGCAGCGAAAGCAGTTGTCACGGCGGAACTGCGGTTGAAAGCGTTGCACAGCAGTTGGCAGGCGGATCGCGCGAAGCTGAAGCAATCGGCTGATGCGGCATCACTGATCGGTATTGCCGCCAAAGATGAAGCGGCTTGGCGATTGGCGGAGGCAGAAACTGCGTTGGTAAAACTGGAAGCTGCTGAGCAAAAGGCCAAAAAGAGTGATGAAAAGAAATTAAAAAGTGCGCGCGAAGCGGTGACCAAGGCGAAAGAACGAGTTGCGAAGCCGGAGGACAAATACACTTCCTTGCGTGGTTCGCTAAAAGCTCTCGATGGCCCGGATGAAAAAGAGGATCACCGTAACCTGCCATTTCCCACGACCAGCACTGGTCGTCGCACCGCCTTGGCGCAGTGGATCGCGAATGCGCAGAACCCCTTGACCGCACGCGTGGCGGTGAATCACTTGTGGGTGCGGCATTTCGGCCAGCCGTTGGTGCCTACAGTGATGGATTTCGGTCGGCGCGGTGCAGCGCCGACGCATCCGGAATTGTTAGATTGGCTGGCGGTGGAGTTCATGGAGAGCGGCTGGAGCATGAAGCATATGCACCGCTTGATGGTGCTCTCTCGCACGTATCGGCTGAGTTCATCCAATGCGGACGCGCCGAAGGCATCGCTCATGAAAGATGCGGAGAACAAGTATTACTGGCGTATGAATCCGGTGCGCATGGAGGCGCAATCCGTGCGCGATAGTCTCCTGCAGCTATCCGGTCAGCTTGATCTGACGATGGGTGGACCGACAATCGATCCGAAGAAAGAAGACAAAGTGTTCCGACGCAGCCTTTACTTCACGCACTCAAAGGATGATGTGCACATGTTCCTAGAGACGTTCGATAATGCGAACGTGCAGGAGTGCTATCGCCGCTCGGAGAGCGTGCTGCCACAGCAGGCATTGGCGCTGGCGAACAGTAAATTATCCATGATGTCAGCGGGCAAGCTGGCGGAGAGGTTGATAAAGGATAATTCGGCGATCACGGATGACGTGTTCATCCGCACGGCCTATGAAACCATTCTCGCGTTAGAGCCAGATAAAGGTGAAATGGAAGTGTGCGCGGAAACACTGATGCAGTTACGCAGCCTTGCGGAGAAGCAAGGGCATAAAGACCCGATGGCGCGTGCGCGTGCGGGCTTGGTGCATGCCTTGTTCAATCACAACGATTTCATCACGGTGAGGTAGGCGTATGAATCCATTCTCTTCTTATCTCAAGCGCAGGCAGCCGATACTGAATCGTCGCTCTTTTCTCGGCGATATCGGCATGGGTTTCTCGAGTATCGCACTGGCGTCGTTGTTGCAGCGGGATGGCTACGCATCCACCACTTGGGCGCCGCCGACGGGACAGCCGCACTTCGCGCCGAAGGCGAAAAGCGTCATCTGGCTTTTCATGCGCGGAGGTGTGAGTCACATGGAGGGATTTGATCCCAAGCCGATGTTGAACAAGTATGCGGGCAAATCCATCGGTGAGACGCCGTTCAAGGACGTGCAGAGCCCGGAGAAGTTGAAGAAGGTTCGCGTAGTGGTGGTGAATGACGCGAATGGGCAGCAGCGCAATGTCATCTATCCTTTGCAAACGGGCTTTCGTAAAGCAGGGCAGAGTGGCATCGAGGTGAGCGATTTCTTTCCGCACATCCGCGAGTGCGTGGATGACCTCGCGGTGATCCGTTCCATGTGGACGACGGATGATAATCATGGTGCGCAGGTGCAGTTCCATTCTGGTCGGCACATGTTGGATGGTCGTTTTCCCACGATTGGTGCTTGGGTGAACTACGGGTTGGGTTCGTTGAATGACAACCTGCCGCAGTTCATCAACATGGGGCCGCGCTTCTTCGATTCACGCGATGGCCATTATCTCGGGCCAGCCTTTGATGCCGTGCCGTTGAAGATCGATCCGAAGTCACCGTTGGATTTTGCGAAGCCGGAAAGTGACATCACGGAAGCCGAGCAGGCGGCTGAGTTTGCATTGCTCGGTAAACTGAATCGCTTCAGCGCGGTGAAGTATCCGCAGGACCCGAATCTGCTCGCACGCATCAAGGCGTATGAACTGGCCTTTCGTATGCAGACGGCGGTTCCAGAGGTCATTCATTTCGAGAAAGAGAGCGACAGTATCAAGAAGCTCTATGGCTTGGATGAAGAGGCGACGAAGCCGTTCGGTATGCAATTGCTCGCGGCGCGACGTTTCGCTGAGCGGGGCGTGCGCTTCATCCAGATCCAGCATGGCGATGGTGCGGCAGGTGCGTGGGATGCGCATTCAGGACTGAAGAGCAATCACACCAAGCTGGCGCGTGAAGTGGATAAACCGATCGCAGGGTTGCTCCAAGATTTGAAGCAGCGCGGGATGTTGGATGACACGCTGGTGGTGTTTGCCACTGAGTTCGGGCGCACGCCGGGTTCACAAGGCGCGGATGGGCGTGATCATCATCCGTTTGGTTTCTCCGTGTGGATGGCGGGTGGCGGTGTGAAAGGCGGTATCGTGCATGGTACAACGGATGAATTGGGATTCCATGCGGTGGAGCATCCGCATTATGTGACGGATGTGCATGCCACCATCATGCATCAGCTTGGATTGGATTCACGGAAACTGGAAGTGCCGGGGCGCAAGCGGTTGGATGTGGATCATGGGCATGTGATCCGGGAAATACTGTGAGATTTACGAGTGGCTCGATGATTGGAGGTATAAAAAGAAATTACGCGCCCACCTTTGTGATGGGTGCGTAAATCGTAAATCAAAAATCGTAAATCCGAAGTGGTCTTACGGTTTCGGATACACACCTAGGGTCACCGCGATGGCGACAAGGGCTTTTTCTTCATCCTTGCTCATCTTGTTGCCGAAGCCGAAGAAGCCACCAGAGGATTCGGCGATCAGCTTGCCGAGGCCGAGCAGGGACATCTTGAAGGTCTGCGCTTCCGCTGGATGATTCGTGTCCACGTATTCGCCGATGCGCTTGAGTTCGGCGACGAAATCAAATTGGCCGGAGGTCAGTTCCTTCAGATAGCGCTCCAAATTTGGCAGCATGTCCGCGATGGCTTTTTGCAGGAGAGGGCTGGGCAGCTTGCCGGAGCTGAGGACGACCTTTTGGAAGTTCTCAAGTTCCTTCTTGTCCACCTTGCCGTCAGAGGCGGCAACGAGGAGGAAGATCAAAAGCGGCGAGCGGGGCAGTAAATCGATATCGTTAGTCACGGGCGCGGAGGGTAGTGAAGCGCCTCCCGCAGGCAAGCGGGAAAATGAAGTGGGATTTACGATTTTGGAATTACGATTTACGAGGCGTTCTTAATGTAACAGCCAGAAGAATACGATGGCGACGGCTGTGGGCAGCAGTGCGCCCAAGAACAGGTTTAACGGGCTGATGCCTTCGTCTTGAAATACTTTGGCGCTTTGGAGAATGCCGACTCCGGCGGGGTTGGGGGCGTTGGCGATCACGGTGAGACCGCCGCCAGTGACGGCGCCAGCCACCAAAGCATATTTGAGTTCATCGGAGATGCCTTCGACAAGGGAACCTAGATAGGTGAGGGCGGCGTTGTCCGTGATGGCGGTGAGTGCGGTTGCACCATAGAAGAGCGATGAACCGTTGAGGCTTTGGATCAGCGGTTTAAGCCAATAGGCTTGCAGAGAGCCAAGCGTGACCAGACCCGCGAGGAAAAAACCCACCAGCAAACCTTCGCGCAACTTGAGTTCATCCTGATATTCTTTCGTGGCCACCACGAGGCCGAGAAAGAGCACGAAGATGCCGAGGAACACGTCCGGGTGATGGGCGAAGCCGACGACCATGGCAAGGAAGGCGATATGCAGAAGCGTGAGCCACGCCGGGATTCGGCCACCGTCGCCACGCTGGACTTGAACTTGGGCCAAGTCCTTGCGGTACATGGTGGTGATGATGATGGCAGAAAAAATGCAGGCGGAAGCGGCGCGCCAGCCGAAATTTTGAAACATGAAACCGAAATCCCAGTTCCACTTCGCAGCGACCATGAGCACGGGTGGTGCAGCGAAGTGCGTGAGCGTACCGCCGATGGATACATTCACGAAGAGCAGACCCAAGGTGGCATACGCAAATTTCGTGCTGATGCCTTGGTCGAAGTAGCGGCGTTTTAACAATAATGCCAGCAATGTCATCGCGGCGGGTTCCGTGATGAAGGAGCCGAGCAAAGGTCCAAAAGAGAGCGCGGTGAAGTAGAACGCGACACTTTCACGGGCGGGAATGAGGCGGGCGACTTGGGAGATGAGCCACTCCGCCAGCTTCACTACAGGGCGTGTGGCGGCGACGACCATGATCACGAAGACAAACTTGGGCTCGGTGAAATTGAGGCTCTCGATGTATTCTACCGCCTGATTGACTGAGCCGCTTAAAACCGTGATGCCGCCGAAAAGAGCAGCAGCCCACAGTCCGAAGACCACTTCCGTTTCGGCAAGAAAATGCAGCACATTCTCTTGCAGCGAACCGGCGGGATATTTGTGCGCCCAATGAGCAAAGCGCTTCACGCAGAAGGTGTGTATGACTGCGAGCGCAAAGAGGACTGTGGCAAGGATTTCGATGGACTTCATGGGCTGGAACTCAGCATCCGGTGATTCAACGGCAATAGTGTGCGGTTGTGTTTCAGCAGATGGCGGCCCGACCATCCAGTAACCTTCGAGGCTGGCAGGCCTCGAACCCGCGAACAAGGTAGCTGCTGGATTGCAGGTTCGTCAAATGGTTCAGGATTTTGAAATGGCAGAAGCTGTCTTTGCTTGGATGGGGATTGGTGCGACTTGGACCCCGACATCTGCCGGGGCAGGCAGTCGCGAAAGAAAAAAGCCGGTCATCTGACGATGACCGGCTTTTGAAATAATCACCGTCCTGCTTACGCGGCTTCGGCGGTTTCGAGGAAGCCTTGCAGGTGGCGGATACGTGTCGGGTGACGCAACTTACGCAACGCCTTCGCCTCGATCTGACGGATACGCTCACGGGTCACTTTATACTGCTTGCCCACTTCTTCCAGCGTGCGGGCGTAGCCGTCCACGAGGCCGAAACGGAGTTCCAATATGCGGCGTTCGCGCTCGGTCAAGGTGTTGAGCACCTCGCCCAGCTTGTCCTTCAACATGCTGTAACCGGTCGAATCGATCGGGTTCTCGACGGATTGATCTTCGATGAAGTCACCGAAGCTGGAATCGCCGTCATCACCCACGGGGGCTTGCAGCGAGACCGGCTGGCGGGCCATGCGCAGAATGGAGTTCACGCGCTCCACCGGCATGTTCATTTCGTCCGCGATCTCTTCCGGATTCGCTTCACGGCCGAGTTCCTGCATCAACTGCTTCTGGACGCGCCAGACTTTGTTGATGATCTCGATCATGTGCACCGGGATACGGATCGTGCGGGCCTGATCGGCGATGGAGCGGGTGATCGCCTGGCGGATCCACCACGTCGCATACGTGGAGAACTTGTAACCGCGGCGATACTCGAATTTCTCAACGCCCTTCATCAGACCCATGTTGCCTTCCTGGATCAGGTCGAGGAAGGACTGGCCACGGTTCGTGTATTTCTTGGCGATGGAGATCACGAGGCGCAAGTTGGCCTCGGCCATTTCCATCTTGGCCTTCTGGGCGGCCTCGGCAAAACGCTTCATCTCCGCGTGCGCGTTCAGGTAATCCTGCTCCGGCATACGGACGAAATCTTCCAGTGAACGGATCTTGGACTGCTCGCCATCGATGATGTTATGCACCGCGGCAGACTTGCCTTTGTGCTCCATCTCCTTGATGAGGCGGCGGCTGGCGAGAATCTTGTCGTGGATGTTGTCAGAGACCACCGCCATTTCCTCGAGCACCTTTTGCTTGAAGAAGAACTGGCCGAAGGTGGATTGCAGCTTCTTGTCGAGCTTGGCCATCTCCTGTTGGAGCTTGGTCTTTTTGGTGCCTTCGGCAACTTTGCGCCAGGCGGCATAGGCTTCATCCACGCCGTGGTCCATTTCGCGGACTTTCTTCACCAGACGGCGCAGGGCCTTCAAGTGGTTCTCGCGACCTTCGATCTTGCTGTCCACGATCACGCGGTCGAAGCGTTCCTTCGGCGGTTCGGAGATGAGTTTTTCAGCGAGGGCGATGTGTTCCTTGGCGGTGAAGCCGAAGGAGTAGATGATGCGCTTGACGTTGAGTTCCGCGTCCTCGATGCGTTTGCAGATCTCGACTTCCTGCTCGCGGGTGAGCAGGGGAGTCTTGCCCATCTGGCGCATATACATGCGGACGGGGTCATCCAGACTGTCGAGGCGGGAGCGTTCGTCTTCGTCTTCAGCTTCCGTGGTTTGCTTGGCGCGTTCCACTTCTTCCTGGTCGACGATCTCGATATCGAGATTGCTCAGGCGTTGGTGAATCTCGTCCAAGTCCTCAGCGGTGTGAGGCGTTTCGGCAAGACCTTCCGCGATGTCATCATAAGTGAGGTAACCCTGCTCGCGGGCGAGATCGGAAAGTTCTTTGACCTTTTCGAGAAGGTCCACGGTGGTGAAGCGTTGGGGGACGGAAGCTTCAAGAGCGGCATCCTTGTCCTTGTCTGCCTTTTCCGTGCCGCTGCGCAAAGCGGCAGGCACCTTCTCGCCTTTGCCGTGAGCGTGAGAATCAGCAGGAGCTTCGGTGGCCGCGCCTTTGCCAAAAACCAATTTGCGACCACGAGAGCGGGGTGGCGGGGCGGATTCCGTTTTCGTGTTCGTTTTGCTGCGAGTCGATTTTGCCATATATCCGGTTCGTCACTTGCGTCTCCCACTAGAGACAACAAGATTCCCAAGGTGTCAGAAAACCTGCCAGTAGTCAATACATGGACTTGATTCTTTGGTGCTGGCAGGTTAGGCCCTTTGAGTAATCTAATGGGGCATAAAGTTACAGACCGCAATGAGTTGCGCCGGGCCGTGGGCTTTTGCCGCCGGGTAAGCCTGGAGGCGCCGCCGCTGGCCATCGTCTTGGGCAGCTGTTTCGGAAACGTGGCAGAGGCTTTTCAGGGGGGGTGGGTGCCAACGGGCAAGATTCCCGGCTGTCCAAAGCCTTCGGTGCCGGGACATGCAGGACGATGGGGCTGGGGCAACTTGGGAAAAGCCCCGGTGTTATTGATAGCGGGGCGGGTTCATTATTACGAACGCCGGAACATGGCGGAAGTCACCTTTGCCATCCGGACATTGGCGGAGTATGGTGTGCGAAACGTCCTGTTCACCAATGCTGCCGGCTGCCTTAATGCCCGATGGCGTTGCGGGGACTTGATGCAGGTCCGCGATCATATCAACTTCATGGGGGTAAACCCTTTATGCGAAATGGGTTGGAAAAGTTCTGAAGATTTTGTAGATTTGTCGGCAACCTATGATGGTGACTTGCGGGAAGGGCTGTTACTCGCCGCCATTAAAGCAGGAATAAAGTTGAGAGAAGGCGTATATCTTGCTGTCTCAGGACCAAGTTATGAGACGCCGGCGGAGATTAGGGCCTTTCGGCAGTGGGGGGCGGATGCTGTCGGTATGAGTACGGTGCCGGAAGCGATTGTGGCGCGGCGTTACGGGATGAAAGTAGCTGCGCTTTCCTGCCTCACAAATATGGCGGCAGGATTGACGAAAAAGACGATCTCGCACGATGAGGTGATGGCTGCGGGTAGTGAAAACAATCATCGAAACAGCGAGTTAATACGGATTTTTGCACAGAAGTTTGCGCCAGATGCAAAGGCTGGTTAGTATTGAGCCGATAAGAAGAGAGCCGATAGCCAAGAGGTCAGTCGGTAAAGCCGTGGAATGAGCGACAACTGGACAAATGTATTAGGGCAAGCAGCGTGGCCCGTCCTTTCAGTAGGGGCGGATGGCCGGGTCGCGGGCGTTAATGATGCCGCTGTCCAATGTTTTGGGTTTGATTCAGTGGGCAAGCCTTTCAGTGATTTGTGGGATGTGGCGAATTCCTCGGATGCGGGAGCATTTCTTCGCCAATCGGTTCTTACCCCAACACCTGCAGTCATCCAGCTCAAGGCGGTGGATGGCGAGAAGATCGCGTTCTCCACTTATGCCAGCCCCATTCATATAGATGGCGGCACGGGTTGTCTCTTGCAGCTTTTCCGGGAGGTTGCCGCTCCGGCCACGGGCAATACCACAATGTTTTTCCGACAGCCGGAGAAACCCCCTGCTGGTCCAATGGACCCGGCACAGATCCACAAGCAAAAGCTGGAGTGTGCTCTGCAGTTGACGCGCACGGTGGCATTGGATTTCAACAACGCCCTGACCAGCGTGCTCGGTCACACCTCGCTCATTCTCCGCAAACTTCCGGCAGACAGTCCGTGGCGGAATTCGTTGGTGGAAGTGGAGAAGTCAGCAGAGAAGGCGGCGGAGATCGCGCATGACTTGGCGGTGTTTAGCCGTCAGGAGAAGGACACGAAGGCGCAGGTCGCTGGTAATCTGAACGATCTGCTCCGCAATGGTGTGGAATCTTTCCGTGGCCTCGCGGGCAATGGTGTGGAGTGGAAGTTGCATCTGGAGAGCAAGCTTTACACGGCGAATTTCGAAGAAGGCAAGATGCAGCAGGCCGTGATGAAGGTGCTGGAGAATGCCGTCCAAGCGGTGAACAAAACGGGACGCATCACGGTGGTCACGCGGAATCGAGATGTCGTCGAACCGACGCAAGATGGCGCGGTGATGTTGGCTCCCGGAGCGTATGTTTGCCTGGAAGTTTCAGATAGTGGTGCAGGTATTGCGAAAGAGATTTTGCCGCGCATTTTTGAACCGTTCTTCACGACCAAATACGGGCATCGCGGGTTGGGTTTGGCTTGGGTTTACGGCATTGTGTCGAATCATGGCGGGTTGATCGCCGTATCCAGCGTGCCGGGCCAAGGCGCTTCCTTCCGCATCTACCTGCCGGCACAGAAACGCGTGGTGCAGGACCGCGTGTATAACGATGATGAGCTGCGCGGCAACCAGACCATCCTCATGGTGGATGATGAAGATCTGCTGCTCACCATGGGCGAGATGGTGCTCGCCTCGTTCGGCTACCGCGTCATCACGGCTAATAACGGTCAGCGTGCGTTAGAAGTCCTGGAGGAGCAGGGGCCACGGATAGATTTGCTAATCACCGATCTGGTGATGCCGAAGATGAGCGGTCGCGAACTCATCGAAAAGGTACGGCCTAATTATCCCTACCTGCCTATCATCTGCACATCCGGTTACGTACGTTCGAAGGGCGCAGAAGATTCTAACGGAGAGGTATATCTTCAAAAGCCGTTCAGCAGTCAGGACTTGTTGCTAAAAGTCAAGAAGGTGCTTAATCCGGAAGAATATCACACGGCGTAACATAAGTTGACTTTATTTTTGTTTCCTAATAAAAGACTGCCTCATGCAAATTGAGAGTCTGAAAGTTTTTACTGATCTTGCGGAAACGGAGAGTTTTACGAAGGCAGCCCAAATCAACAGCGTGACGCAGTCCGCTGTGAGCCAGCAGATCAGTTCGCTGGAACGCCACTTCAAATCCATCCTCATCGAGCGCAGCAAGAAGAAGTTCCGGCTGACCCGTGAAGGACAGGTCCTTTACGAGTACAGCAAACAGATTATCCAAACTTACGATGCTCTGCAGAACCGCATCCAAGAGATCAAAGACATCGTTTCTGGCACGATCCGCGTCTCCACGATTTACAGCATCGGTTTGCATGACCTGCCGCCGTATCTGAAGCAATTCCTGAAGCAGTTCCCGACAGTGAACGTGCATGTGGAATATCGCCGCGCGAATCAGGTGTATGATGACGTGCTCGGCAATGTGGTGGACATCGGCCTCGTGGCTTATCCGCAGAAGGAACTACGCCTGGAAGTGATCCCCTTGCGCGAAGACCCCATGGTGCTCATCTGCCATCCGCAGCATCCCTTCGCCAAGGCGAAGCAGATCAAGCTCAAGCAGATCGCAGGACAGAAATTCGTGGGCTTCGAGCCGGATATCCCGACACGCCGCGCCATCGACAAGGTGTTCAAGGATCACGGTGTCTCGCTGATGCCGGTGATGGAGTTCGACAACATTGAGACGGTCAAACGCGCTGTGGAAATCGATGCTGGTATCTCCATCGTGCCGCACAACACCATCCTGCAAGAAGTCTCCAAGCAAACGCTGGTGGAAGTGAAGATCGAAGACGCAGAATTCTTCCGTCCGCTCGCGGTGATCTACAAGAAGAGCAAAGTGCTCTCCCCGGCGATGAAGCAGTTCATCACGATACTGAAGAACTGATATCTTTTAGGGAAAAAAGGCCGTTCTGATCAATCAGGACGGCCTTTCTCATTGAAGGTGATGGTTCAAGCAGCCCGCAAAACCGTCGGAGCCGGATATGCTTTTCGCCCTTTAGTTTCAGGCTTTAGGAGCTTGATGAAGTTGTGCACAAGTTGTGACGCTTCATCCTTCCGCCACACGGCCCACATATGCAGTTCCAGATGTTCCGTCGCGCCTTCGAGGGGCACGATCTTCATCTCCAGATTTCGATATGTCTCCAGCGCGTGCAACATGAGCGAGATGCCGTGCCCGCTGGCGATGATAGAAGCGAGTGAATCGAAGCCCTGGCAGTATTTTATCCGGCGCGGTTTCAAGCCCTCGGAGGCAAAGAGGCGGCGTAAATGATCGGCATGGTCGGAATTACATTCGGTGCCGATACACACGAAATTTTCATCGACCAGTTCTTTGAGCGAAAGCTGCGGGCGACGGATGAGCCGATGATTGCGAGCCACAGCGATGCCGAGGGAAGATTGCAGCACGAGCAGTCGCTGAAAATGGGGTGAATTACTGCCGTTATCTCCAAAAGCAAAAGCGATCTGCAATTCACCTGCGGCCAGGCCGGTCATCTGGTCTGGAAAGGGCAGCTCCTGCAACACCACTTCCACATCGGGAAAAGCCTCGTGAAATGACTTCAGCGCGTTGGGCAGAAAGATGGGAGCGAGAGCTCCTGCACTGCCCACTGTGAGTGTTCCGCGACGTCCCGCCGCGGCTTCTTTGGCCAAGGCAGCGGCGCGTTGGGCGTGAGCTAAAATCTGTTGTGCTTCAACGAGATAGACGCGTCCGGCATCCGTAAGCGAGGCACGCACGGTGTTGCGTTCCAGTAGGCGGACGCCGAGTTCATCTTCCAAATCTTTGATCTGTTTGCTGAGCGCCGGACGGGTGAGATGCAGGCGTTCGGCGGCACGACGGAAATTCAGTTCCTCAGCAACGACGGTGAAGTAGCGGAGATGTCTGAGTTCCATACGTTTCTGGTAGAGTGGTAACAAAAAGTTACGACCTTGGAAACATCAAAGTCATTCTGGGGAACGCGTTTAGGTGTAGTTTGGAACGGAATGAAATCGTTTTATGCAGGTGTGATGGTAGTGCTCCTGGTGCTGACAGGAGCGGGATGCGGCAAAAAGAAGGAAGGCCCGCCGCCCGCGCAGCCGCCCGTGGAAGTCACCGTGGTGACGGTGAAGGAAGAGCCGGTGAGCGTCATCACGGAGTTGCCGGGGCGCATCAGTCCCGTGCGTGTGGCGGAAGTGCGCGCCCGTGTGCCCGGCATCTTGCTGGAAAAGAAATTTCAAGAAGGCGCGGATGTGAAGGCGGGCGATCTGCTCTTCCAGATCGATCCTGCGCCGTTGAAGGCCACGATCAGCAGCGCGAAAGCGGTTCAGGCACGCGCGGAAGCGAATCTGAAACAGGCGCAATCGCAGGCGAACCGTTACAAGGAACTGGTGGAGATCAACGCTGTCTCCCGTCAGGAATTCGAGAACGCCACGGCTTCTGTGCAGGTGTATGAAGCGGAAGTGCTCGCGGCTAAGGCGACGGTGGAGACGGCAGGATTAAATCTCGGCTATGCCAGTGTGACGGCACCGATCTCCGGTCGCATCGGGCGCACATTGGTGACGGAAGGTGCCTTGGTGGGACAGAACGAGGCGACGCCCATGGCGGTCATCCAGCAATTAGACCCGGTCTATTTCGATTTCACGCAATCCACCACGGACCTGCTGAAACTTCAGCGCGCGTTGAAAGAAGGCAAACTCAAAAGCGTAGCTCCCAATGAAGCGGCAGTGACGTTGATCCTCGAAGACGGCACGACTTATCCGCAAGCTGGCCGTTTGCTTTTTACGGACATCTCCGTTGAGCAGGGCACGGGCATGGTGACCTTGCGCGCAGAGTTCCCGAATCCAGATCGCACGCTGTTGCCGGGCATGTTCGCGCGGGCAAAGGTGGAGCAAGCGGTGAACACGCAGGCGATCACAGTATTACAACGCGCGGTGACGCGTGGGGCGAACGGCTCCGCAAGCGTGATGCTGGTGAAGGCGGATGAGACCGTCGAATCCCGTATGATCAAAGCTGACACCGCGAATGGTGATCGCTGGATTGTGGCGAGTGGATTGAAAGCCGGTGAACGTGTGGTGGTGGAAGGTCTGCAGAAGATCCGCCCCGGTGCGAAGGTGACGACGAAGCCGTTTGATCCGAATGCACCGTTGAACACGAACCAGCCGCCAGCGGCTGTCACCAATGCGACCAAGAAGGCCGCGCACTGAGCTAAGGAGTTTTCATCATGGCCAAATTTTTCATCGACCGGCCGGTTTTTGCGTGGGTGGTGTCCATCCTCATCATGGTGTTGGGGGCACTCTCCATCACGCAGTTGCCGGTGGCGCAGTATCCGAACGTTGCACCGCCATCCATCTCGGTATCGGCGACGTATGCCGGTGCTTCTGCTGAAACGTTACAGGATACGGTGACTTCTGTGATCGAGCAGCAGCTCAATGGTATCGACAACCTGCTCTACATGTCGTCCTCCAGCGATGCATCTGGTCAGGCGACGGTGACGCTGTATTTCCAACCGGGAACGAATCCAGACACGGCGCAAGTGCAGGTGCAGAATAAGGTGCAGCTTGCCACGCCGAGTTTGCCACAGACAGTGCAGCAGCAAGGCATCACGGTGGCGAAGGCCACGCGTAATTTCATGATGTTCTTCACGCTGTCCACGCCGGACGGCAGCCTGGATGAGATCGCGCTGGGTAATTACATCGCGGCCAGTGTGCTAGACCCCATCCGCCGTGTCTCCGGCGTGGGTGAAGCGATGATGTTCGGCACCCAGTATGCCATGCGCATCTGGATGAATCCTGAGAAGCTGACGAGCTATGGGCTCACGGCGGATGACATCCGCACGGCCATCCAAAACCAGAATGCGCAAATCCCTGTGGGTCAGTTGGGCGCGCGTCCCTCGGTTGAAGGCCAGCAACTCAACGTCATCTTGCAGGGACGTTCCACGCTGCGAACGGTGGAGGAGTTCGAGAATATCTTGCTGCGTTACAATACCGATGGTTCGCGGGTGCGGCTCAAGGACGTGGCGCGTGTGGAGATGGGTGGTCAGGATTATTCCACGCAAGCCCGTGTGAATGGGCATCCCTCGGCGGCAGTGGCCGTGAAGCTCGCGCCTTCGGCTAATGCCTTGAACACGGCGAAAGCAGTGCGCCAGAAGGTGGAAGACCTCTCCAAGTTCTTCCCGCCGGGTGTGGAAGTGAATTACCCGCTGGATACCTCGGCCTTCGTGGATATCTCGATCAAGGAAGTGATCAAGACGCTGGCCGAAGCGATCTTGCTGGTGTTCCTCGTGATGTATCTCTTTTTGCAGAACATCCGCACGACTTTGATCCCCACGATCGTAGTGCCGGTGGCCTTGCTGGGCACGTTCGGCATTATGTTCGCCTTCGGTTTCTCCATCAACGTGCTGACGATGTTCGGCATGGTGCTGGCCATCGGTATTCTCGTGGATGATGCGATCGTGGTGGTGGAAAACGTGGAACGCATCATGAGCGAAGAAGGGCTGTCGCCATTGGAAGCCACACGTAAGGCGATGAGCCAGATCACCGGGGCGCTCATCGGCATCTCGCTTGTGCTCACGGCGGTGTTCATCCCCATGGCATTCTTCAGCGGTTCTGTGGGCACGATTTACCGGCAGTTCTCCCTCGCACTCGTCGCGTCAATGTTGTTCTCCGTGTTCCTCGCGATGTCACTGACGCCAGCCTTGTGCGCTACCTTGCTCAAGCCGGTGGAGAAGGGGCATCATCATGAGAAGGGTGGCTTCTTCGGCTGGTTCAATCGCACGTTCGCGAAAACGACGACGCGTTATCAATCATGGGTCGCAGGCATCCTGAAATGGACGGGCACTTCGATGGTGGCATTTCTGGCCATCGTGGTGGCGGTGGGCTTCCTCTATATTCGGATGCCGTCCTCCTTCTTGCCAGAAGAAGATCAGGGCTACTTCCTCACAAACATCCAGTTGCCTGTGGGTGCCACGCAAGCGCGCACATCTGAAGTGTTGAAGCAGGTGGAGGATTATTACCTCGCGCAACCGGAGATCGAGAGTTTCATCACGGTATCCGGTTTCAGCTTCAACGGTCGTGGGCAGAACTCCGCGCTCTCGTTCGCACGCTTGAAGGATTGGAAAGAGCGCAAAGGCGCGGATCATACCGTGCAGGCGGTCATCCGTCGTGCCTTCGGCCATTTCTCGAGCATCAAAGACGCGATCATCTTCCCGCTGAATCCACCGGCTATCTCGGAGCTGGGCAATTCCGCTGGCTTCGACTTCCAGTTGCAAGACCTGGCGGGCTTGGGACATGAGAAGTTGCTCGCGGCGAAAAATCAGTTGCTCGCGGAAGCGGCGAATAATCCGCATGTCACCGGCGTGCGTATGCAAGGGCTCGAAGACGCCGCGCAGTTGAAGATCGAGATCGATGAGGACAAGGCGAGCGTGCTGGGTGTGTCCCTCGGTGACATCAATACGACGCTGCAAACGGCGCTCGGTTCGAGCTACATCAACAACTTCGTGAACGGCAACCGCATCCAGCGCGTGATCGTGCAACTGGATGCGCCTTACCGCATGACGCCGGATGACATCACCAAGATCTTCGTGCGGAACAAAGCGGGCACCATGGTGCCGCTCTCGGCCTTCACGAGCCTGAAGTGGATCTACGGCGCGCCACAGTTGCAGACGTATAACGGCTTTCCTTCCGTGCAGATCGTCGGTGCTGCACCAGTTGGTGGCAGCACGGGCGTGGCGATGGATGCGATGGAAGAGATGGCGAGCAAACTGCCTGCGGGCATCGGCTACGAATGGACGGGGCAATCCTATGAGGAACGTCTTTCCGGCTCACAAGCGCCGATGCTCTACGCGCTCTCCATCCTCATCGTGTTCCTGTGCCTGGCCGCGCTCTATGAGAGTTGGTCCATCCCGGTGGCAGTGCTGCTGGTGGTGCCGTTGGGTGTGTTAGGCGCACTCATCGCAGCATCGATGCGCGGGTTGCCAAACGATGTGTATTTCAAAGTCGGCTTGCTCACGACGGTGGGTCTCGCGACGAAGAACGCGATCTTGATCATCGAGTATGCGAAGGATTTGCAGGCGACCGGCAAAGGCTTGATGGAATCCATTCTGGAAGCCGTGCATTTGCGGTTGCGGCCGATCTTGATGACGTCGATGGCATTTGTGCTGGGCGTGTTGCCGCTGGTGATCAGCCGCGGAGCCGGTTCCGCGAGCCAGAACGCGATCGGCACGGGTGTGGCCGGTGGCATGATCTCGGCAACAGTGCTGGCGATCTTCTTTGTGCCAGTATTCTACGTCGTCATCCGGCGGATGTTCAAAGATAAAAAAGCGCCCGAACCGCCACTAGCGGGGACGGAACCGCTCAAGCCTTCGACGGAAGGAGGTCACCATGCGTAAGATTTATTGGTCAATGGCAATGACAGCAGCCCTGCTCACGGGCTGCACGATGACACCGAAGTATGAGCGACCAGCGGCACCGGTCGCGGGCACGTGGCCCGCTTCAGTTACTGCGACGAACGGCGTCAGCACCGTGGCAGCAGAGCTGGCGTGGCAGGACTTCTTCCAAGACGCGCGCTTGAAACAGGTGATCGGACTGGCACTGGCGAATAATCGCGATTTGCGCGTGGCCGCGCTGAATGTGGAGATCTCGCGGGCACAGTATCGCATCCAGCGGGCAGACTTGTTGCCGACGGCGGATGCGGGTGCTGCGTTCACCCGGCAGCGCACTGCGGCGACGGCTTTCAGCGGGCCGACCATTGGTAATCAATACAGCGTGTCCGGTGTGGCGTCGTATGAATTGGACTTGTTCGGGCGCGTGCGGAGCTTGAAGAGCCAGGCGCTCGAACGTTTCTTTGCGACTGAAGAAGCGCGGCGCAGTGCGCACATCGCGCTGATCGGTGAAGTGGCGTTGCAATATCTGAACCATCAATCGCTGATGGAGCAGGTGAAGCTGGCCGAGCAAACGCTCAAGACGGTGACTGATTCGCTGAACCTCACGCAGAAGCGTTTCGAGCTAGGTGATACATCACAACTGGATGTGCGCTCGGCGGAATCGCTGGTGCAACGTTCACGCGCAAGCCTTGCAGCATATCAACAGCAACTGGCGCAGGCGGAGAATGCGTTGACGTTCCTCGTAGGCGCACCGTTGCCTGCCGATCTGCCGCCACAGACGCCTTTGAATGACAAGGGCGCGATGGCGGAAGTGTCCGCAGGTATGCCAGCAGATTTGTTGCAGCGTCGTCCAGACATCTTGGCGGCGGAGCATGAGTTGAAGGCGGCGAATGCGAATATCGGTGCTGCCCGGGCGGCGTTCTTTCCGCGCATCTTGCTGACGGCGGGTGGCGGTACGGCGAGCGCGCAGCTCTCCGATCTGTTCACGGGGCCATCCATGGCGTGGAACTTCTCGCCGCAGATCACGGTGCCGATCTTCGAGGGTGGACGGAATCGCGCAAACCTCGATGTGGCGAAGCTAAGCAAGGAAGTGGAAGTGGCACAGTATGAGAAGGCCATCCAGACAACATTTCGCGAGGTGGCAGATGCGCTGATCGTGAAGACGTGGATCGATGAGCAGATGTCCGCTGGGCAAGCATTAGTGACAGCGCAGCAACAGCGGTTCACGCTGGCGGATGCGCGCTACAAACGCGGAGTGGACAGCTACCTTGCGGTACTCACGGCGCAGCAAGACTTGTATGCAGCACAGCAGACGTTGATCAACGTCCGGTTCGTGCGTCTGGCGAACCAGGTGACGTTGTATCGCGTGCTGGGTGGCGGCTGGAGCGAGCCGAAGAAGGATTGATGATTTAGCGCCGTCTGTCGGTTATCCTCCCGACTGGCTGGCGCAAATAAGCGGCTGATGATTCGTCATCAGCCGCTTTACGTTTTTAAAGAGGGCTAGTTACTTCAAGTTCGCCGGGTTCAGCGGCTTCAGATCCTTCGGCAGGAAGATGCCGTCTTTGCGAATCAGTTCGCCATCGAACCAGACTTCGCCGCCGCCCCATTCGGGACGTTGGATGAGCACCATGTCCCAATGCACAGCGGAGCGATTGCCGTTGTCGCATTCCTCATACGCCTGGCCAGGAGTGAAGTGCAGGGAGCCCGCGATCTTCTCATCGAAGAGGATGTCGCACATCGGCGTGAGAATGTAAGGATTGAAGCCGAGGGAGAACTCGCCGATGTAGCGTGCGCCCGCGTCGGTATCGAGAATCTCGTTCAGGCGCTTCGTGGTGGTGGCGGTGCTGGCGGTGGCTTCGACGACTTTGCCGTTCTTGAAGGCGAGGCGGATGCCTTCGAACTTCGTGCCGGAGTAAAGTGTGGGCGTGTTGAACTGGATCACGCCGTTCACGGAGTCTTTCACGGGGCAGCTAAAGACTTCGCCATCGGGGATGTTGCGGTCACCCTTGCACATCTTCGCACCGATCTTTTTGATGCTGAAAGAAAGGTCGGTGCCAGGGGAAACGAGGCGCACCTTGTCCGCTTTCTTCATGCGTTTCTCGAGCGGGACCATGGCCTTGGCCATGCGCACGTAGTCCATGGTGCAGACGTCGAAATAGAAATTCTCGAAGGCTTCGGTGCTCATGCCCGCGGCTTGGGCCATGCTGGGCGTGGGCCAGCGGAGGACGCACCACTTGGTCTTGTTCACGCGGTAGTTCAACACCGGGCGAATGGTCTTCGAGTAAACGGACATGCGCTCACTGGGCACGTCGGAAGATTCGTTGGCGTTCGCGCTGCCGCGGATGGCGATGTAGGACTGCATCTTCTTCATCCGGAACATCTCGATATCGCGGATGATGGCGGCGTGCTCGGGATTCGTCTCGCGGACGACTTCACGCACGAGCCGGGTATGACGGGCTTCCACGAAGGGCAGGGCGCCGACCTTGCGTGCGGCGCGCATGAGTTCCACGGTGAACTCGTCGGGGACATCGATCATATCGAGCAGGACGCGTTCGCCTTTCTTGAGGGCGGTGGAATATTCGATGAGAAGTTTGGCCAGCTTCGCGTAACGTGGATCGGTCATAGTTGCTGAGTAGTAAATTAGACCCCGGCAGAAGAAAGTCCAGCGAGAGAATGGGGCGGTGTACGAGGCGTGGTAAGGACCGGTACCACCCGGTCCCTTGCGGAAAGTCTTTTGGAAAGGGGGGTGAAAATTCGCGAGCAGCTTATTATTTGAAGTGCAGCTTGCGGAAAGAGTTTGGGACCGGGTGGAACCGGTCCTTACCATGCTGTAGAGAACAGGCGAGGGCGTCAGTCCGACTATGGCTTGGCTTGTTTCGATTCCAGTTTGCGCAGGGTTTTCTCTTTCCGTTTCACTTCTTCGCGCAAGAGGGTTTCGGCGGACCAGCCTTGTTGTTGGGCGTAGGCGGCGAGATGGAAGAGGTGTTCAGCTAGCTCCTTCTTCGAGGGGGCTTTCTTGGTGCTGATTTTGGCGTCGAGGAGCTTGGCTTTACGGGCTTTCTTCACGAGCTTCTCGGCGCGTTGGAGGGCGGGGAGATGTTTCGGGATGCCGTCGAGAGCAGAAGGGCGCTCGTGTTCGGTGCCGACTTTTTCAGCGCGCTTGATGGCTTCCCACTTGGTGAGGACGTCTTCGACGGAACTTACCTTGGTGTCGCCAAAGACGTGGGGGTGGCGGTTCACCAATTTGTCAGAGATGCGGTGGGCGATCTTATCGAAATCAAATGCGCCGCGTTCGTGGCCGAGTTGGCAGTGGAAGACGACTTGGAAGAGCATGTCGCCAAGTTCCTCGATCATCTCGGGTTCGTCGTTGGCTTCGATGGCGTCGATGAGTTCGTAAACTTCCTCGATGGCGTGCTCGCGCAAGGTCATGTGGTCCTGCTCGCGGTCCCACGGGCAGCCATCGGGCGCGCGGAGGCGGGCGGCGATTTCAGTGAGGCGGTCGATGCCGGATTGTTTTTTGCGGGCCATAAATATTTTAACGCTTTTAGCCTGACGTTCACCCCTCACCCCGGCCCTCTCCCCTCCGAGGGGCGAGGGAGGTGGGGCGTTGTTGACGTTACCTTGATCTGCTTTGCAATCGGGTGATCAGTTGCTTCGGCGGCGGCGCGGTGGGACACCGCGCCCTACCATTGTAAAATTACCACTCTATAAAATCACCAGGTTGTCGCGGTGGACGATCTCCACTCGTTTGGCTTCGCCGGCGCGGATGAAATCGGAGTCGTAGGCGGCGATGCCGCGGGCGAATTCGGTGCCGTCCTTGTCACAGATTTTCACGACTTCGCCAGCGCCGAAGTTGCCTTCGCAGCGGGCGATGCCAGGTTGCAAGAGGCTCTTGCCGGATTCGCGTAATGCTTTCTTTGCACCGTCATCCACCACCAAGGTGCCTTTGGGTTTGTGGAAGAAGGCGATCCAGCGTTTGCGGCTCTTGAGCTTGCGCGTGCTGGGGAGAAAGAGGGTGCCGACTTCTTCGTGCTTGATGATGCGGTCGAGGGAATCGCCGGTGAGGCCGGAGGCGATGATGAGCGGGATGCCGGAGCGCGTGGCGATCTTGGCGGCCTGCATCTTGGAGAGCATGCCACCGACGGCGGTGGTGCTGGTGGTGCCGCTGGCTTCACCTTCCGCTGATTCCACTTTTTCCACGGTGGACATGAGGCGGGCGCTGGGCTTGCCGAAATTTTCAATGACGCCATCTACCGTCGTGAGGATGACAAGCAGGTCGGCGGGCAAGAGCGCGGCGACGAGGGCGGAGAGTTTGTCGTTATCGCCGAACTTCAGTTCGGTGAAGGAGACGGCGTCGTTCTCGTTGATGATGGGGACGACGTTGCGGTTGAGCAAAGTGACGAGCGTGTTGCGCGCGTTCAGGTTGCGTTCCTTGTGCTCCAGATCGGCGTGGGTGAGGAGGACTTGCGCGACGTGGATGCCGAAGGGGGCGAATAGGGACTCATACATCGCCATGAGGCGGGACTGGCCGACGGCGGCGCAGGCCTGTTGCTCGGAGACCTCAGTAGGGCGCTTGTCAAAGCCGAGCACGCCCATGCCTGCGCCGACGGCGCCGGAGGTGACGAGCACGACTTGTTTACCCGCCTTTTGCAACCGGGCCAGCTGGGCGACGAGCGCCTGCATGCGGTTAAAGTCGAGACGCTTCTGGGCATCGGTCAGCACGCCAGTGCCGACCTTGACCACGATCCGATCCATGTGCTTGAGCAATTCGCTCCGCATAAAATTCAGGCGCAGAACGTAGCGAGATGGACGGGAATGTCCAATGACGAAATGGGGGGAGATTTACCACGGAGACACGGAGAGCGCGGAGTTTATAGCCACAGATTGAACACGGAATCACGCGGATGAGGGTGAGAGCATGAGGTGCAGGATTTGATTTGCGGGAAATTTAATTTGCATTCACTTCGATTGTGTTCAATATTCAACCAGATGGTTGAATATAAATCCAAGTTGTTGGACCGGACTTTTGGGGCGCTTGCTGATCCGACGCGGCGGCGGCTTTTGGAGCAGCTGGCGGTGGGGGATGAGTGTGTGACGGATCTGGCGAAGGCGCATTCGATGTCGCTGGCGGCGGTGTCGAAGCATCTCATCGTGCTGGAGAAGGCGGGGCTGGTGAAGCGGCGGAAGCAGGGGCGGGTGCATTCGCTGAAGCTGGAGGCAAAGCCGATGCGGGAGGCGCAGGCGTGGATCGATCGTTACCGGAAGTTCTGGGAGGGGAACTTGGATCAGTTCGAGAAATATTTGGAAACCTTACAAGCGAAAGAGAATAAAAATGTCATCGATAAATAAAGTGGAGAAGCCGGATAATGCGACGCTGATCATCACGCGTTTGCTGAATGCACCGCAGGAGCTGGCGTTCCGGGCGTGGACGTCGCCAGAGCATATCCGGCAGTGGATGCGGCCGGAGCCGGGGATGATCGTGCCGTCGGCGAAAATGGATCTGCGGGTGGGCGGGAAATTGCGCATCCAGATGCAGGATCCGAAGGGGGAGTATTTTACGGCGGCGGGCGAGTTTCGTGAGGTGAAGGCGCCGGAGAAGCTGGTGTATACGTGGGATTGGGAGAAGGACGGGAGCGGCGATGATTTCGGTGAGGGAGAAGGGAAGGTGTCGCTGATCACGGTGGAGTTTTTGAAGCGGGGTGAGAAGCAGACGGAGTTTGTGATGACGCATACGCGGTTTGCCACGGTGGAGAGCCGGGACAGTCATGCGGGTGGATGGGGGCGCGCGGTGGATGTGCTGGCGGAGTATGTGGAGAAGGTGGGGTAAGTGTGGCAACGGCTGAGGGAATACGGGCACCCCTCACCCCGGCCCTCTCCCCTCCGAGGGGAGAGGGTGGTTAAGCACTTCGGCGTTTTCACGCATGCCGACAAATCGGTGCGTTTGCCTGGCGGGTGGTTGCTTGGTTCGGGTTGTTTGAGGCTGTGCGTGTCTGTTGGGAGACCCTCGACTGCCGGCAAGATGCCGGCAGCACGTTGCGGCGGCGTGTTTGGTCGAGTTGTTGTGAAATGAAATCGGCTGGGTCTGTTTTTACGGGGCCAGTCATAACTGAAAGGTGAATTATGAGTGCAGTGATATTGGAAGCGCAGGAACATAGGGTGGTGTCGCAGAAGGAGTGGTTGGTGGCGCGGAGGGAGTTGCTGAACAAGGAGAAAGAGGCGACGCGGTTGCGGGATGAGTTGGCGGTGGCGCGACGCAAGCTGCCGTGGGTGGAGGTGGAGAAGGATTATGTTTTTGATTCACCGAACGGCAAGGTGAAGCTGACGGATCTGTTCGCGGGGCGGAAGCAACTGATCGTTTATCATTTCATGTTCGGGCCGGACTGGCAGGAGGGGTGTCCGAGTTGTTCGTTTGTGTCGGATCATTTTGATGGGGCGCTGGCGCATCTGGAGGCGCGGGATGTCACGTTGGTGGCGGTGTCGCGAGCAGCGCTAGCGAAGATCGAGGCGTTCAAAGGGCGAATGGGCTGGCATTTCAAATGGGTGTCATCGAGCGGGAGTGAGTTCAATCATGACTTCCATGTGTCATTCACGGCGGCGGAACTGGCGACGGGGAAGGTGAATTATAATTACGTGATGCAGGAGTTTCCGAGTGCGGAGGGGCCGGGCATCAGCGTGTTCTTCAAGGATGCGAATGGGGACATCTTTCACACGTATTCCACTTTTGGACGGGGTGTGGAGGATGCGATGAGCACGTATCGGATGCTGGATATGGTGCCGAAGGGGCGGGATGAGGGTGATCTGGAGTTTCCGATGGCGTGGGTGCGGTATCATGATCGCTACGGCACGAATGAGTTTGCGGATGCGGACAAGCCGTATTGGCCGGAGACGGAATCCAAGTCGGCGTGTGGGTGTGCGAAGAAGGGGTGAGGGGGCCCGGCACCCCTCATCCTCAATCCTTCTCCCCTCCGAGGGGAGAAGGAAGATGGGGCCTTTTTCATCGCCGGTTTGATTGCGCATCCAAGCGCTGTTTAAAATGACAAAAGCGAATTGCGGCTGCCAAACTACGATGCGCGTTGATGAAACGATTCATCCACGTGTGTCGAGGTGGCGGCGGGCAGGTGAGTTGGCGGGGTGGATCGTGCCGGGGGCGGTGCTAGCGTTGTTGCCGAAGTGTCCGGCGTGCGTGGTGGCGTATGTGGCGTTGGCGACGGGGATCGGGATATCGTTGCCGACGGCGGCGTATCTGCGGGTGGGGATGATGGTTTTGTGCGTGGGGGTGTTGGGGTTTGTTTTGGTGAGGTGCGTGAAAATATGGAGAATCAATCGCGTGTGAGTGAGTTGGCTAAGTTGTGAGGCAGTTTTGCTTATGGATGTTGCCTTCCTCACCCCGGCCTTCTCCGCCGAAGCTCGGCTTGCCTACAGGGGATAGGGGGAACATTTGGCGCCTGCTGGAGAGATTTGGAAGCTGCGGGTGGGCGAGTGCGTTTGCCTGGCGGATGGTTGTTCGATTCTGATTATTTGAAATAGAGCGTGACTGGCGTGAGACCCTTTACTGCCGGCAAGATGCCGGCAGCACGTTGTTGGTGTGCTCGGCGTTGATGAAGATTTAACAATAAACTAAATATTTATGAGCAAAATTGCGGTTCCTTTTTCAGGTGGGTGTGCGTGTGGGGCGGTGCGGTATGAGGCTTCGGCGGAGCCGGTGGTGATGTTGCATTGTCATTGCCGGGATTGCCAGAGATCGAGTGGAGGACCGTTCTCATCTTTTGTGGTGGTGCCGACGGAGGCGTTCAAGTTCACGAAGGGGGAGTTGAAATTTCATGCGTCGCCGAGTGAGGCGGGTGGGATGACGCGGCGCGGGTTTTGTACGGAGTGCGGTTCGCCGGTGATGGGGAAGCCGGACATGGTGCCGGGCATTGTGGCGATCCGGGCGGGGAGCATGGATGATCCGAGCGGGTTCAATCCGCAGATGGATGTGTGGGTGTCAGATGCGCTGGTGTGGGATAAGATGGATGCAAGTTTAGCTAGGTTCGGAAAATATCCGGTGATGTGAGAAAAGGAGTTACAAGTTTTCAGCGGGGAAAGGGCGAAGTTTTAGCCATAGATTTAACACAGATCACACGGATAAATCGTCGGGAAGATTTGAGGAGTGGTGAGCCTCATTTATAGGATGCTGAGCAGGATTTATGGTCGGCGTAGAGCAGGGCGAGGGAAAGCACGGTGCTGAAGGTCCAGAGGAGGGTGATCATGAGTTTGGCGGTGCGCCAGTCGCCAGCGATGTAGCCTTGCTCCATGTAGTCAGGGCCATAGACGAAGCGGGCGACGACACAGGCGGCAAGTTTGCAAGCGAAGATGAGAAATCCACCGAGTATGATGGAGGCATAGGGCCGCTGGGGGATTCGACGCAGGATCCATGGAATGATACCGATAGCGGGGATGACGGAAAGGATGGCCATCAAGGAAAAGGGGAAATGTGTGGTAACTCCGGTGGCGAATCCGAATGCGATGAAGAGAACGGCGTTGGTCAATACGGCAATCAAAGCAGCTACGGTGCGGATGTGCCATGTGGTGATGTTGCTTGGCAGGCCGCAGGTGCGGTGGAATTCAGTCACGAGCCAGGCGTTCATGATGCCGAGGTAAAGGCAGGAAACATCTGTGGCTGCAGAGGTCACGAGTATGGGGATGGGTAAAAAGGTGGCGATGGCCCATGCGGGTATGAGGGCGCGAAGTTCGGTGGTGAGGGAGTGAGGGGAAGCAGAGGAGGTGATATGCGCCATGGGTTGTTTGTGATGGTTGTTTTGCTATCGTTAGCCCTGCCGACTGTCATTCGGCGACATCACCGCAGTCGCGGGACAGGCAGCAGGTTACCAACCTGCGCTACGATCAGAGGCCGTGGTAATCAAGCATGACGCCGCAGCCGGTGCAGGCGTGGATGCGGTAGCGGCGTCCTTCATTACGGCGATGTTCCAAGTCTTTACTGCAGCTTTGGCAGCAGAGGTTGCCGAATATGTTTCTATGGAGCTTATCGCTGCCGCATTCGGGGCAGTGGGTTAGAATCCTTTCATCGAGAGAACAGTTGCAGGCCGGGCATTTCAGCGCGGGGGTGGCCCAGAGCAGGCCAATGCCGATGATGATGGAAATAACACATAGGATGCCCAAGGGGGTGAACCAGCTTTGGGGAACCGGTGCGCGATCTAGCAGGAGATGGGTGATACTATTTAACAGCAGTGCAGCTAAGAATGGGCCGCCGCCTCCGAGAAAGGCGATCGCGGCTTGCCGCTGGCGACGGCGGTAGAGTTCGGTTTGAGGGAGAAACATCTCCTGGAAACGGATGGTTTCCTGAGGGGTATACTTGGAGCCCGGTGTCTCAGGGATAGTGGCGAATCCACGGAGCGGTCGCGTAGTGGGAGGAGCCTTGGGCATGGCAGTAAGCTAATCAGAAAAGGGAGGGTTCGTCAAATTGAGCCACGGATTGAACACGGATCACACGGATAAATTACGGGGAAGATTAGGGAGTTAGTGAATTGATTTATCGTTGCGGCATGCTGGATTGTGTGGCCTGCCGACTACCAGTCTGCGCTACGAGTGAGTTTTAATGCGCAGATGGATGTGTGGGTGTCAGATGCGCACGCGTGGGACAAGATGGATGTGGCGCTGGCGAAGTTTGAGAAATATCCCACGATGTGAATGACCCATGACGAAATCCGAATGACGAACTAAATCTCCAAACACCAGGGAAATGACAAGGGAAACATCGAACATCCAACATCGAGAGGGGAAAACGAATCAACCGAATGGGGTCAGCCGAATTTTGGTGGGAAGTATCTCGGGGCTGACGGTTTTATGGTCAGTCTTTCAGGAGTAGTTGCCTGAGTTGGACGATATGATTGAAGCCCCAATTGCTGAGGAGCAGGGGAGCGAGAGTCAGACCGGTCGCGAGCAGGGCGAAGGCGAGGTAGTTCCAGCGGCGTTGGATGGTGGCGAAGATGCCGCCGGTAAAGGCGCACGCGCCGCCACATAGGAGGGAGGCGAACCAGGCGATCGCGAGATGGTAGGTAACACCCAGAGGGCGGATGGCGGTGCCAGGGGCGAGTGCTGCGGTATCAAGATAGAACAGACGCAGCACATAGCCAATGCGACAGAGGGCGAGGAGGGTGATGGCGAGGGCAGTCCAGATCAGGATGGGGCTGACCTTCGGGGAGCGGAGCCATGCGATGGTGCGTGAGGTGTTCATTACTTTCTATTTGGTCAAAATATGACGGAACGAAATCCACCAAAGAACAGAACTGCCAGTAAGCAAGTATGCGATGCCCCAAAAAAGTGTCCAGAGCGGGGTGGGGGTGGAATCTTGAAAAGCGATTGGAGTGATGATCAGTGCTGAAAAAGCGAAAAGTAACAGGTATGGAATAGGTGTCTGGCATTTGAAGCGATTGACTATCAAGCGCGCCAATAATGCTTGGGGCAAGACAGCTACTAAAAATGCGACGGTGGAGAAGATGATGGCGATGGCAGGGACAAATATGACGGTAAGAGGGTAGCCATCATCCGCTATAGCGGCTGCTGGACCGCCGATATCAGTCACCCAAGCTACGATGTAAATGAAGGTGAGCGCGGCGAGGCTACTGAAGAATCCTAAGAGCGGGTGGCGTAACATGGGTGGGACATGGTTCACCGGCCATCAGGTTTGGCACACCATTTCTCGGCGGCGAGCCAGAGGAGGGGGCCGGTGAAGAAGGCGATGCCGATAAGGAAAAGGCCGACGACAGTGGCGAAGAGCCCCGGCTGAGAGATGACGATGGAGCCGCTGAGGAAGAAGGCGGTGAAGGATAAACCAGCAGCGGTGCGGGCGAGAGTTTTCATTAGAGTCCTTTGATGGTAAACTTACTTTGTGATACAAAGTTAATTATGTCAAGCCGGTTGCACCGGCGGGCTAATTTTTGGGAAAGGTGAATGGGACATATAGGTCTCATGGGACAAATGGGGCTGATTTTTTTAACTGAGTAAATTTTCGATGAGGTCGGCGAAGGTGAATTTGGATGAAAAAGCGGAAATCTTGGATCGGAATTATCTCTCTTGGAATAAGTTGGGAGAAATGTCGCTTATAGATAACACATTGTGGTGGTTTGAGTGGGTGCGGTGAGGGATAGTGGGATTGCTGACAACTCGTTGTCGGTAAAGGAAGGGCTGCAAGCCGGTTACGTGTTTCGGGTTTTAAGTTTCGGGTTAGGGACACGGAAGGCTGAAATCCCCGCTGAGTGATTCGATGGAATCGTTTTGGCAATTCCTTATGGAACCGTCAGGGCCGAAGTTCGGCTTCCTTATATGGGGAAGTGAGAATCTTGCTTCGGGGTCTCTGCTGAAGTTTGGTGGGGCAGTTGCGAAAAGAGTTTGGGCTCGTCAGGAGCCTCGCCCTACCGAGGTGGGTAGGATCTGTGGGTGTATCGGGCGTTGTTGTTGGGGCTCGTAAGCTGGAGGGGGAAAGGGACGCCGGTGAAGAATAAAACCGGGGAATCCTGAGTAGCCACTGCGGAACCAGCCGGGTTTCAAATATCGCTTAATTTGAACTCTCAATCGTAGGGAGGAAGAAGACGGTAACTCGCAGGGGTCGGGTGGTTTCATTGCTCTTTGACATAGTTCCTTGAGCCATCGTCGGACGATGGAGTTGGAAAGTTTTCAGTGTTCAGTTTTCAGCCCGGT